>NZ_BAXD01000023.1:0-55883 GCF_001310395.1 Halolactibacillus sp. JCM 19043 | reverse complement strand
TCAGATCGTTTAGGCTCATTCCTAAAGCAATATCAAATAGCATAAAAAATTTTTAAGACAAATATTGAAATTCTGGTCGTGTTTGATTTTTTAAAAAGAGCAATTATGAAATTGATTCAGATTTCAATTATAAAATAGTGGCGTTATAATAATTGAAGAATACACCGCTATAGCAATAATCACCTGTGTTAATTGGCTCTTAGAGAATGTTCGACGTCCGTAAAACTTTTTATTCTCATATAACATGATGAAGAAAAGAATCGGAGACAGATAGTACGATATAAGGACTGGAAACAGGATGATTTCCTGTAGTCGAAAGCTTGGTATTACAGGATAAATCATGAGACAAGAACCTGCCGCATAAATTGGATAAATAAACATATGATACGAGAAAAGGAATTGCTTGTTGTTTTTCAATTGGAATCACTCCTTGCGTTTTTTGCTTGAATCATTGGTTAAGAGTTTAGTTACCACCCTGTTATTAATGCAATGCATTTACATATTATCATACGTGTTTTTTGTAAAATAGTAAATGAAATGGAAGTAAAATCATGTATATAATTAAATAAGGTAACACTTATCGGTTCCTGCCCTAATTTAAAATCAGAGAAAATAGAAGCTGATCAAGAAAATATTTTATATTTTATTTACAAGCAGATGGAATATTCATCTAATAATTTACAAGTAATAACCCATGTGGTAGGATTGAAATGAAATAAAAGATACGAAATGGAGTGAATGTTGATGGGTTTATTTGATGGTTTGATGGGCAACGCGACCGATGCGACAAGTAATGATATTGAAAAAGCGATTGGGCATTTATTGACTGACGGTGAAACTATCGAAGCGGGATTTAAGTTAATCCGTGATTTAATGGTGTTCACTAATAAACGTTTAATTATGGTTGATAAGCAAGGGGTTACGGGTAAGAAAACCGATTTTCACTCTGTCCCTTATCGCTCAATTTCTCATTTTAGTGTTGAGACAGCGGGTACTTTTGATCTTGATGCGGAACTTAAAATCTGGATTTCTAGTGCACAGGCGCCTTTATTTGATTTACAATTTAGAAAAGATGACAGTATCGCTAAAATTCAGCGTCTATTAGCTGCACATTGCTTATAAGTCTTATTAAGGAGCGTTTCTTATGATAGTCATGCGAGTCATTATCATAATCACCCTTCTCATTTTAGGTGTTTGGAATTGGAATTCGAGGTCCAAATGGGTGCGCGATAAAATGGAAGAGTTCAAAAGAGACCAGCGTTAAATGTTAAATAGTTAAGAGTAAAATACAGGTTAATAAGAGGTAAATTAGAAATCAGTTAAACTATATTACCTTTAATAGCGTGGATGATATAGGGAGGATGAGTTAAATGTACTGGAAACTACGTCTTCCACTCATGTTAGCTGTTTTCGGTATAGTAGCGGGACTGTTTGACGGATTGTCTGCCACTTTACTTGCGAATGCTTCATATGTTGCGAGAAGTGCTAGCTATCTCATGATTGTTGGAATCATTATCTATATCTTAGAAAAGACAGGAATTAATGAAAAACGCGCGCATGTTTTAATCAGCGTGGCAATGATTCTCTTTGGTTTTATTTTCGAAGCGTTTATGTTAAGCGCTGCTTAAGCATTAGTGGTGAGATAGCGACGTTAAGAATTGAAATAGCTTCACATAACTAAAACAAGCCAGCGACATTTATTTATGCCGCTGGCTTGTTTTAGTTTTTCACAAACTCCTTGTCTATTTCAACGGTCTTAAAAATATTAATAAATGCTATTGGATCGTGTTTTCTGACAATATCTTTAATCGTCTTCGTTTCGTAACGGGTAACGACCATCATCAGTAAATCCTTCTCCTCTAATGTATAGCCACCCTTCCCTTTTGACATTGTGATGTTGCG
Source organism: Halolactibacillus sp. JCM 19043 (assembly GCF_001310395.1). Lineage (NCBI taxonomy): Bacteria > Bacillati > Bacillota > Bacilli > Caryophanales > Bacillaceae > Halolactibacillus > Halolactibacillus sp. JCM 19043. Next base: position 53,981 of record NZ_BAXD01000023.1, on the reverse strand, counting down.
GTAAATTAAATCGAGTAATTCTTTTCGGATTGATTTACCTTCTGTTGTCACGATCTGCATCGTTAACTTAATATGATTCGTATGAATCGTATCAATTACGCGCCCTGTTATATAGATGTTTAGCATCGTATAAAGCGCGATATTCCAGTCAAAGACAAGGCTTGATATTAAGACGATAATGACGTTCATCGCTGTTAACAGCAAGCTAATGCTCATGTTACTGAGGCGCGAAACAATCATCGAAATTGTATAACGTGGCATAAAAGTTTTTATACCGATATTAAAACGCTGATTGTGTTTGATTTTTTAAAAAGAGCAATCATGAAAATGATTCATTTTGCTATTTTATTAAACTGAATTAACAGTTTAACAACCCAGATACTCATTATAATCCAGAAGTAAACATTACTAAATGAAATACCCGTATTAGAGTTACCACCTATAATAGTTAATAAACCAATTAGCAGAACTAAGTAAGCTGTGAAAATAATATCTTGAAACAATCTTTTTTTTAGTGAAACTTCAGATTTGTTTTTCTTGAAAATAACATCACTAATAACTATAAGGGCAATAAATGTGATTAGTAATATTTTTGGTGCTATTACCACAGTAGTAAAAAGATAATCAATAACAAGAAGTACTGATAATAAAAAAAGAAGAATATAATCCCATATTTTTAAGGAATTCAAATTTCCACCACCCTTGTACCCTTAGAAAATAATTGAACAAAATAAAAATAAACCCATAAATATCGTAATATACTTACATAGAGTTTGTATCTCGTTAAAAAGTATAGAAATCAACTCTTTCCCTGGATACAACATAATAATGAAATGCTTTCCATTTTATCGTATAACAATAATAGGGAAATTACAATTCGAAATATCATTAATTGTTTTAAATTGTTATCAGTTATTTTTCAAATAAAATATTTAAGTGCGCGTTGCTCTTGTAGTTCAGTATTTCCTCTTCAGGAAATATTTAAATTTAAATAGATTAGCGCAGTTACTTCATAAAATAGTGGTGTATTAGGTGTTTAAATAAGATTATTTTTTATCTTTTAACAATCGTATCGAACATCCAATGGATCTCTTGACGCTCAACGTCATACAAAAAAGTTTGAAGTGGACTTTAGCTGCAATAAGGTTGTGTATACATAAAACAAGCCGGCGACATAAATAAATGCCACTAGCTTGTTTTAATTTTTCGCAAACTCCCCGTCAATCTCAACGGTCTCAAAAATATTGATGAAGGCTTTTGGATCGTGCTTTCTGACAATATCTTTAATCGTCTTCGTTTCATAACGGGTAACGACCATCATCAGTAAATCTTTTTCTTCTAATGTATAGCCACCCTGCCCTTTAGACATCGTGATGCCGCGGTAAATTGAATCGAGTAATTCTTTTCGAATTGCTTCTCCTTCGGTTGTCACGATCTGCATCGTTAACTTAATATGATTCGTGTGAATCGTATCAATCACACGTCCTGTTATATAGATGTTTAGCATCGTATAAAGCGCGATATTCCAGTCAAACACAAGGCCGGATATTAAAACGATCACACCGTTCATCGCGGTTAACAGTAAACCGACACTCATATTACTGACGCGTGAAACAATCATCGCAATAATATCAAAGCCACCACTTGAACCAGAGAATTTAAGAATAATCCCAATCCCTAAACCGGTAATGACACCACCAAAGATGCTACCAAGCAATAAGTCTTCGGCTAAGTCGTAAATCGGAACAACATACAAGAAGAATGAGAGTGCGACAACAACTAAGAAAGTGTTTAACGTCACGTTCTTCCCTAAAAAGATGTAACCAATAATAAAAATAGGAATGTTGAAAACAATATTAAGTAAACTTGTGTCAAACGGGCTAATCAAGCTGACTAAAATCGCCAGTCCACTAACTCCTGCGCTTAGGACACCGGAAGGAATCAGAAATAAATTAAAGGCTAAAGCAATAATCACTGAACCAACCACAATGGAGCTGTATTTTTTTATCATAAGGCGTCCTCCTTCTTTCCTGCTTTTTAAATTTAGCAAATCTCCCCTCCTCGGTCAAGACAATTGACCATTCACGTTATTTTCTAAATATTAAATCATGTTCCTAATGAAACATAATAGATATTATGTTTCATTGTGAAAATATATGAAAACGTGATAAAATATAGGTTGAGAGGTCATTTTTCTATTTGTTTAATTATGTTAGGAAACATATTCTTAATTTACGTTCCTACATATTTTTGAAATATTTTTTTACTGGATATGTCTTTTATAAATGGATGAGTTATTACATAGCTCGTTAAATAGTTGCTTTTCCAGGGTTGCGTCTATGTGTGAACATGTCAATCTAAATGCAATAGTTTCCCTTTTTTTTAGGGTGTTGTCAGAGGCTGTTTTAAGCGAATGAAATGTAATTTCTCGTATCATTGATCGTTTAATGCGAAATAATTGATATGTAAATGAGATGGTTAAATTGAAAGGTTGTGAAAGAAAATGGATAAAAAACAAGTCGCTCCTTTTGTCTATTTAACGGCAGGAGAATATCAATACTTATTAGAAAAATTTGGGGAGTACCGGTTGAAAGAAAAAATCAAACAATTGAATCAATCAAAGATTAAACAACCAGAACGTCAAGAATCGATTGTGTCTGATTATCACGCCTTACTTAGTCGTGGCATGCAGACGGTTGAACCGATTCGTGATAAATTATTGATTCAAGCGATGAAAGATGAATTAAAACGGGAATCAGACAGAAATTACTTCTTATTTGTGATGGGAATTAATACAGGTCTTCGTATCAGTGACTTACTACCGCTTCAAGTACGAGATGTTCGTGGGCAAACACATATAGTGTTAAAAGAAAAGAAAACGAATAAAGCCAAACGCTTTTTAATTAATTTTGAACTGAGACAACAGATTGATCACTATACAATTCATATGGCCGATGAAGACTATTTATTCTCATCGTATAAGACAGGATTACCAATCCAACGGGTACAAGCCTATAAAGTGTTAAATAAAACAGCGAGACGTGTCGGGATCACTAACTTCGGCACGCACAGTATGCGTAAGACGTTTGGTTTTTGGCATTATACGATTAATAAGAATGTCGCGCTCTTACAAGACATATTCAATCACGCTTCACCTGATATTACGTTAAGGTATATTGGGATTAACCAAGATATCGTTGATCAAAGTTTAGCGAGTTTTAGTCTATAGTAAAACCACCAACACTTTATTCATTGTGTTGGTGGTTTTATGTTTGAATGGTAAGTCTATTTTTTAATGGTCAACGTTCGTACCCGCTTTTATCTTGTAAAATAGTTTCGAATTCGCCAAAAGGCATGTCAGTTAACTTTTCTATGGCAGTGTAAATATCTGTGCCTGATTTTACTTCCTCAACAATACGTGGGAATATTTCGATACCTTCTAGTTCAACTAAAGTCTCAACAGCAACGTAAGCAATACGATAAGGATTATTATCTCCTTGCATTTCTTGACGCCAATCCTTCGGATAATACAGATCTTTTAGTGATAGGTCACCATAACTTTCATATTCTACATCAGAATTATTTATGTTTGAGATATACGTCGCCATTCCTTCATGAAACCATAAAGGGAATTGAGTGACATCGATATTCTGACTACCCAATAGGGAATAAAAATAATGATGAACATATTCATGTGATAGTGTTGTTTTTATAGTACGATCATTTTCTCCAGCTGTTAATACATAAATAGTTTTCTGATCACTACGGTAAAGTCCATTTAAACTATCATCAAAACTAAAGAGTTGAAATAATTCTATATCGTCAAACAAAATAATTTCTACACCGGGTATTGTATTTACACCAAAAACATCGGAACAAATATTTGTCACCCACAGAATTTCTTCTTCAATTTGATTAATAAATTCGTCCGTTTGATTTTGATAATAAAGAGTGTTGTTCGCAAAAGAGTATTGTTCAGCAGCTTCAATCACATTATTTTTTCGATAAGTATCGACAATGCCTTCTAAAGGCATCATCACAATCTGATGATTATAGACATTCACCAGATTAAAGATGAAAATAAATATAAAACTACTTGCAAATACATTAACAATCTTCTTGTTTGAAATAAATAATTGAACAAGCAATAATACAATAGATAAAATTAATGCATTTGTTACAAACACACCTCTTAGATCAAAGGACTGTAAAATAGCGCTTATCTCAAATGCTACAAAAAGTAATAATCCTGTTATAAAAAAAATCATACCAACAAAAATCTTAATCATTTAATTTTCACACCTTTATTCAATTTCTAGCATCCGATCGATACCATCTGAAAGTTCATTAACCGTTGATTGCCAATAGCTAAAGTCCTTTAATTCAAGTCCCATAAACGTATTATAATAGTCTTGTGCGCTTGTATGATCAGAAAAACGCAAGCTTAATCGAGTTAGGTTAGAAAAAATAATATCTTGGTATTCTCCTGTATAGGCAAGATTGTCAAATCCTTCTCTAGATATTTCATAGTCACCTTGGGTGCTTGTGATAAATGCGGATATTAGTTTTTCCTCAAGAATCCAATCGTTTTCTTCAACCATCTTTAGTAACGCGTTTAATTCGCTTATATTTTTTGTTAGATAATAGTTCTCGGCGAGTAACACATAACTTGATTTTAAATTAGGATAAATATTGATACGTTCTTTAAAGTATTGAATAGCTTGATCATATTTTCCATATTGATTATGTAATAATCCTGCGTTATAAAGAATATGTTCATGAGGATATTTATTCGCATTATGATAATCTTTTATCGCTGTTTCAGAAGCTTTTAATTTCATTGAATTCAGCGGTAAACCTTCTATTACATCTACCCAAGCTTCTTCTTTTTTCACATCAAAACTGTCGACAATTTCAGACCATTCTGCATAATATTGTGGGTCAGTGTTATTTATTTTTGTAGCAGCAACCGCATCATTAGCTATTTGTTGGGCATGTTCAAATTCCCCTAGCAATAAGTACACTTGTGATATTAAAAACAATGTTGTTGGGTGATGGCTCTTTACTTCATCATAAGCTTTTAAAAATTCTAGCGCTAACTCGTATTCTTCAATTTCTAGATAGCAAATGGCTAAGCTGTATAAATATTGGTCGTTTTGCGTATCCAGTAATAGTAATTCATTATAAATCTCAACCGCGTCATCATACTTTTCTTCTTTTTCATATAATGCGACTAACTCTTCTAAAGTTTCAATTTTTTCTTTCTCAATATCCACTAATTCTTCTTCATTTTCAATATCATTACTTAATTCTTGGTTATTTTTGTTAGGGGATATGATATTTTTTATATTGATGGTGAGTAATGTTGACAAAATAACTATAAATATAATAATGTACTTGTTTTTTCTTTGCATGTCATGTGAGCCCCCTACTTTCATATCTGAGATAAGTTAAAACAGGGAGAACAATGAATATTTATCTCTGTGATATAAAATAATTTGATAATTTTGTTAATAACATAACCATACCAAAAATTTCAAAATAAGTCCATAATAAATTGGGGATTTGTAGAGAAACTATTAGTTAAAACGTTTATGGTAAAGGCACCATTATCTTAAGAAACATACTATATTGGTCATCACAGTTTAGTCTATACGAAAACCACCAACAAAAAAAGTGTTGGTGGTTTAGGGTTTAGTCAATTAAAGGTTTATAGTCTGGTTTTAATTTGTAACTGCTATATGACGATAGGCGTCCATCGGCATATCTCTAATGTGTACGCCATCTCCCAGAATAAATATTCATATTGACTGCTCTTTAAGAACAGATCAGTCCAACGTTCTTTTTCTTTTTCTGATGCGGTTTCTGCAAGTTGGTCTAACCGGTCGATTTGTTCTTTGACGAGTGTCATAAACCAATCGGAATGATACGCCTGTATCCACGTTTGATAGACGGGTTCTTTTGGCGTTTTGTCTTTTAACTGTTCACCGATTTCAGCATACAACCAGTAACATGGTAAAATCGCCGCAATAACGTCCCCTAGTTGGCCAAATTGACTGGCTCGGTACATATGTGATGTATAAGCATACGCTGTTGGAGCCGGCTCAAAGGATTGCTGGTCTTTTTCAGAGATATTTAATTGTTTCATAAAGGTCCGGTGAAGATCCAGTTCTGCTTCATAGGTGCCTTGAACGTGTTTAGCCATACTGTTCGTTACTTCTAATGAGTCTGCTTTTGCGGCAGCTAATGCTTGCGTCTTTGCAAAGTGACTTAAATAATACGCATCTTGCAAGACGTAGTAGCGAAACCGGTCGAGCGGTAAGGTGGAGTCCCCAAGCCCTTGTACAAAGGGGTGATCAAAACTCGCTTTCCAAATCGGATCAGCCTTTTGTCTTAATTCATCTGTAAATCTCATATAATTCTCTCCTTTTTCCAAATAAAAACACCACCGCTAAATAAGCAAGTGGTGTCGATCATTGAATAAAGAAAGTCAAATCTCGTCCCACTTCCCTCCGCTAGCATCAACTAGATCAGGTTCAAAGGGTCAAGGCATTCGTTGCCAATCTCAGTCACAGATCAGTGACTCCCCTAGTGGTGTTTCATTTGATTGTATTTTGATACTGTTACTGTAACATACTGACTATTAAAGTCAAGTGTTACTTCATCACTTTCCAAACATCATTGGCATAGCTTACTGGGTCTTCTACTGGTAAACCTTCAATCAGTAAAGCCTGATTGTATAGGACATTCGTGTATGTCTCCATCATATCTTCGTTTGATTGTGAGGCTTGTTTGAGTGACTTAAAGATATCATGATCCGCGTTAATTTCTAACACTTTCTCAGCTTTTACGCCTTGATTCTCAGGCATCATGCTTAAGACTTTTTCCATCTCAATGGAGATATCCCCTTCGTTAGATAGGCAGACAGGGTGTGTCTTTAAGCGTTTAGACAGGCGAACATCTGATACTTTACCTTTAAGAATCTCTTTCATTTGATCGAAAATCGCTTGATCTTCTTCAGAAGCTGTTTTTTCTTCCGCTTGATCGTCCTCAAAACCTAAATCACCACTTGAAACAGATTTAAATTCTTTTTCATCGTAGTTCAATAACATTTTAATCGCAAATTCATCAATATCATCAGTGAAGTAAAGAATTTCATAGCCTTTATCACGGACGATTTCTGTCTGAGGTAAACGTTCGATGCGCGCATGTGACTCACCTGTGGCATAATAAATATAGGTTTGGTCTTCCTTCATACGTTCAACATATTCGGCTAAGGTGACAAGTTTCTCTTCAGTTGATGAATAGAATAGAAGTAAATCTTTTAAGGTATCTTTATTTTGACCAAAGTCACTGTAGACACCATATTTCAATTGACGACCGAAAGCTTTAAAGAACGTTTCATACTTCTCGCGATCATTCATTAATAATTTCTTTAATTCTTGTTTGATCTTCTTCACTAAGTTTTTCTCGATTAGCTTCAACTGACGGTCATGCTGTAACATTTCGCGAGAAATATTAAGTGATAAGTCTTCTGAATCGACAAGACCTTTCACAAAGCTAAAGTAATCAGGTAACAGTTCAGGCGCTTTATTTTTAATTAAGACGCCATTTGAGTATAACTCCAAGCCTTTTTCAAACTCTTGCGAGTAATAGTTATAAGGCGCTGTTTCAGGCACGTAAAGAATCGCTTGATAACGAATATTACCATCGACACTCACATGTACATGTGTTAATGGATCATCATAACCGAAATGTTTTTCTTGATAGAAGTTTTTATAATCATCATCGGTTAATTCAGCTTTGTTTTTCTTCCAGATTGGTACCATGCTGTTGACCGTTTTCTCTTCAACAATCGTTTCATATTCATCTTCTGTACCTTCTTTTAATTTTTCTTCCGTTAGATCCATTTTAATTGGATAGCGAATGAAGTCTGAATAAGTTTTAACGATCGTTTGCAGTTGACGCGGATCTAAGAATTGTTCAAAGTCATCATCTTCTGTGGACGCTTTAATCGTTAGTGTGATCGTTGTACCCACATCATCTTTAGTCGCCTCTTCGATGGTAAAGCCTTCAGCGCCTTCAGAGTACCAGTGATACGCTTGATCTGAATCTACTGCGCGCGACGTTACACTTACTTTGTCAGCAACCATGAAAGCTGCGTAAAAGCCGACACCAAACTGGCCAATAATATCAAAACCATCTTTAATTTCATTGTCTTTTTTAAATGCCAGTGAACCACTTTTCGCAATGGTGCCTAAATTTTGTTCAAGCTCTTCTTTTGTCATACCAATCCCATTATCAGTGATTGTTAACGTACGATGATCCTTATCTGTAGAAATTTTAATGTAATAGTCCGATTGATCAAATGTAATCGACTCATCGGTTAATGCGCGGTAATACATCTTATCCATCGCGTCACTCGCATTGGAGATTAATTCACGTAAGAATACCTCGCGTTTTGAATAAATCGAATGAATCATCATGTCTAATAATCGTTTTGACTCTGCTTCAAATTGTCTGACGGCCATATGTTATTCCCTCACTTTTTAATATTTTTTATGTATTAGCACTCGACACTTTAAAGTGCTAACATATATTTTTTAACATATTTTTAACCATCTTGTCAATCCTTTCGTATCAGGTTATCGTTAATTAACTACGTTTAAACAGAAAAAACCACACCTCTAGGTGTGGCTAATTTCATCTTATGTGATTAATTGACTTGGGTATAGTCAATATGACGTTTCGCTTCTGTTTCTTTTTTCAAGTAATTGTATTGATCAGATAATGCGTCAAACCATGCTTTATCATTTGTTTGAAGGGCTAAGTCGATTAATTGTTCTAATTCACCAAGAGTATAGTATTTGCTATCTGGCTCTACTTGTAATTTGACCACGTGAACTTGGATACTGTGATTGGTTAAAAGATGGTTATCACTCGCAATCACACGTATTTGTACCCTGTTCTCTTCTTCTAGTTGTTTTTCGACGAAGCCATGAATACGCTCACCCTTGTTTGACTGTAATTTGACCCAATCCCCTACATTTACTTGTTTTCTTTCTTCTGCCTCATGTTTGACACCACCTTTTCTATTAATTATTTTAAATTGACAGAATACTTAGAATAGTCATTTAAAATATTTAATAGTAATTTTAATCGGTTATGGTGATAATGTCAATAGTCTTGCTCAAACTGCTGTTTCGTAAGTGGTTGACTCATTAAGAAACCTTGATAAGCATCTAGTTGAACCGACTCAATTAATGCGACTTCTTCTGCCGTTTCTACTCCTTCTTGGATAATAATTAATCTCAACTCTTTCGCAAGCGTTACTAAACGTTTATAGCTGCTTAAACCATCCTCATCACTAAGTGCGTCATGGAGAGTCCCTTGTGAAAGTTTAATCATCTTAAAGGGTAGTGTTCGCAGTTGACGTAGGGATAAATAATGATCCCCAAAAGAATCAATCGCCACTTGAATACCAGCTTTTTGATAAGCGCTCAGTTTGATTTTTAAGTTTTTACATTTATCACGCGAGAGATTTTCACTGATTTCAATGACTAAATGTTCAAGGTTGACGTTTGCTGCCTCGAATTGCTGGTGGATAGATAAAAAGGTTTTCTCATCACGACATTCTTTTTCTGTTAGGTTAATATGCAACTTGATCGCTTGATGGTGGCGTTCATTGTATCCTGATAGGGTTTGTGTTGCTTCTTTTAGTAAAAACTGCGAGAATTGAGGCATTAAGCCGTTCTTCTCAGCAATCGGAATAAACACATTAGGTGCAATCGCGCCTAGTTTGTTATGCTGCCAGCGTAATAAAGCTTCAACGGCGCGGATATCTTTTGTTGCGGTATCAATAATCGGTTGATAGACGACGTAGAGCTCCTGGCGTTCGATTGCTTGGAATAAGTCTGTCTCTAATTGAATGTAAAGCGATACTTCTGTTTCAAGTGCAGGGGTATAAAATCTAAACGTATTTTTCCCTTGTTGTTTTGCTTGATACATACTTAAATCAGCATACTTAGTCAGTTCATTTAGCGATTGAGAATGTTTAGGGTATAAGCTAATGCCAATACTTGCCGTCACAATAAAGCTATGATTATCAAACGTATAGGGCTTCGTTAAGGTATGAATGATTTTTTTAGCTAGATTGGTCACTTCTTGTCGGTCTTCAGTGAAATAAGTTACAATCGTAAATTCATCGCCACCAAAGCGAAAGACGTAGTCACGGTCGTTGATGACGGCTTTTATACGATCAGCGACATCGATTAATAACTTATCCCCTGCATCATGACCAAAGGTATCATTCACATACTTAAACCGGTCTAAATCTAGAAACATGACCGCGAATCCTTCATTATCTCGATCTGTTTGTTCAATCGCTTCATCCACAATCGTTTTAAAATATTTACGATTACCAATGCCGGTGAGCTCATCGTGGTTGGCTTGATGTTCAATGATTGCTTGGTTTTCTTTAATTTCGGTAATATCGGTGGCGACCATCAATATTTCTTTCCCTTTGTCCTTTATACTCTCTATCGGTTGTTTTGTTACGCGATACCATCGAATGTTGCCATCTGATCCTACTTGTCTATCTTCATAGGTCGTTCGCTCCTGAGATAATAAAATCGACTGATGGAGTTTTAAGTGATAATGAGTGGCAGCTATATCATTCGTTACATTTAAAGCGTGACGGCCAAGCATTTCTTTAGCCGTATACCCGAATAGTTCAGCATATTGGTCATTAACAAGTGTATAGATGCCATCGGCATTCATCGTATAAATCATCATCGGACTAACGTTAATGATACGGTCTAAAAAGTCTTTTTGATTAGCTAATTGCGTTTCGTTTTTTCTAAGAACAAGCCGCGACTTTTCTAACTCATGGGCCATTTGATTAAACTTGTTATTTATCTCACCAATACGGGTGTTTGTATTTGTATAACGAATACGGTGGGTGTAATCCCCCTCACTTAGTTCATCAATGGCCATAATCAATGCTTGATACGGTTTCTGACTACGATAGTAAGCGTAGATCATAATGATGAAAAAGACAAAAGCCAGTCCAACGAGAATCGGTGCCAATATTTCAAATATATTGAGTATAAACTGATCAGCAAGTACTTCAGGTACAAAGAGGCTAATGTCCAACCATTTCGATTTAATGGTTCAGCGGCCATCATAAAGTGAAGATCGTCATAATGAAAGACATTGATTGCCTCGTCTGAATTTGTTAATAGTTCATGATTATGACTATTTTCATGAAAATCATCGATGTCTTCTTGATAGGTCTCGCTTAACTGATTATAACTATAAATTAACTCATCATACTCATTATAGACCCCGATATAGAAATCTTCAGAAAATGAAAGAGAGTGGAAATAGTCTTGGAGTGTGTTATTAGCACTTAAATCAATAAATACATGTAACTGATTATCTTCAAGTGGTATGAGTAATTCTAAGAGATGGCTTTTTTCAATTGTTTTAGTCTTTTGTAGATAAGCTTCTTCAACAAATTCAATGCTATCTAATTGATAATCAGACGCACCCACTAAACCATAAAAAACGGACGTTTGTATGATTAAATCTTTATTAATAATAAAACCATAATCAATCATGGGAGAATTGTTAATTAAGTCTTTTAATGCTTGACGTCTCTCGGATGGATTTTCGCTTTCTAAATGACGTTGACCGACTGCGTAGCGTGTTAATTCATCCACTTCTGTTAATACACGATTGAATTGCTGACTAAAACGTTCGTTCGCTGAATACATCATTTCATCATAGTATTCAACGGTAAAGCGTTCCATCGTAAAAGCGGCAGCGTAACTAAAGAGAGTGAAGAAAGCCGTAATGATTGCCAGATTAAAAAGTATGGCCTTTATGACATGTTGATTCCGCCATTGGAAATTAAATTGTTTCATGTTGCTCCCCCTCTCTATTCGTTACCCTTATTTTAGCCTATAAAGAGGTTCGTTGACAATGTTAACAAATGGTTGTGCAAGTTTAGAAATATCGGAAAAATATTTGTCAAGACCTCTTTTTTTTGATATAGTTAAACCACAATCACATAGACTTCAATACATATTGAAGTGGGTATAGAGGTTGCACAAGACAAGAGTAAAAAAAACAGAGAGTCATAAACACTCGATGATGTTTGCTGAAAGGGTCTTGTGCCGAAGGATAATAGCTGTTTATGAGTTATTATGCTGGTGTTGTATTTAACAGGTACAACATTGTCATATAGGTTATATACTATATGGAGGGCTATCTCACGCATCAACGATAGTAAAATATGATGCAGCTCACTTAGCCTGAGCTGCTTTTTCTATGTCGTGAATGGATTCCCTCTACTTACCTTTTAAAAAAATATAATGAGGTGGAATAATGGACTTTAATCAAGTATTAACTGCGATGGTCACGCCTTTTAATGACCAAGATGAAATTAATTATGATGAGACAAAACGGTTGATCGATTATTTAATAGATAATGGCACAGAAGGTATTGTTGCTGTCGGTACGACAGGAGAATCTCCGACCTTGTCTCATGAAGAAAAGCTAAGTTTTCTAAAGTTTGTCGTTGAGTATGTCAATGGACGTGTGCCTGTTATTGCCGGTACCGGATCAAATAACACAAAGCAGTCTATCGTATTAACTCAAGAAGCAGAAGAGCTTGGCGTTGACGGTATTATGCTTGTCACCCCTTACTACAACAAACCATCACAAGAAGGGATGTATCAGCACTTTAAAACCATTGCTGAAAGTACATCATTACCGGTCATGCTTTATAATATTCCAGGTCGAACAGTTGTTAGGTTGGAATTAGATACGGTGCTTCGCCTAGCTGAAGTAAAAAATATTGTCGCAATAAAAGAAGCAACCGGTGATTTAGATTTAATCAGTCAAATAATCAAGGAAACACCGGATGACTTTGCGGTCTATAGTGGTGATGACAATTTACTCTTACCGATTCTGTCTCTCGGTGGAACCGGTATTGTCAGTGTCGCCTCACACATCGTTGGTAATGAGATGAATGACATGGTTCAATCATTCAAGTCAGGTGAGCATGCACAAGCAACGAAGATTCAACAAGAGATTGCCCCGGTGATTAAAGCGCTCTTCAGTGCACCAAATCCGACGGCTGTGAAATATGCTCTATCAAAAAAAGGATTAAATGTTGGACACGTGCGTTTACCACTCATTGCTTTAACTGAGGCAGAAATGACACATGTTGATGATGTTGTAGGTCGTTATTATTAACCACGCATGGTATGTATAGAGGGCTATCAGTCAGCCACGACTTGTCTTATATGAGTCGTGGCTTTTTCTGGTTCTTTATAAATCAAGTATTTTTTGAGTGATAGGCTTTATATCGATGGACACAAAAGAAACGCCACCTCTTATGTTGAGGTAGCGTTCGTTTTATTGTCCCATATCTTTGACTTTCATAATCCGTGTAATGCTTGCACGTTCATCCTCTTCAAGTTTCATTTGAATATAATGAATCGTTTCTTTAAGTTGAGGAATTTTTAAGTATTCCAATGCGTTTACACGACGGCGTGTCTTCTCAATTTCATCAGCCATTAATTGACACGTTTTTTCGATTTCAGAAAGCTTTAATAATTTAGGTAAAATAGTGTTAATGCGATCGATTGAATCATCGAGCTCACTGTTTGAGTTCAGTAACCCGTATTGCATTTCTGATTCTTTGTTATCTTCATCAACAGTAAAGTTCATTTCAGGTACCATCACACTCATAATATTCTTTTGTTGAATATCAAGGGTGATTGATTTACCTGGTACCGCAAATAATTCTTCAATAAACGCTTCGTTGGTAAGTGATTTAGCGACAACAAAGGCTTCCATCGACTCTGTCAACTCTTTTTCAACTTCATCACGTAACGTATTATTTTTACGAATCAATGTAATGAACTGTCGCATTAACTCATCTTGTTTATCCTTTAAAAGCTTGTGACCTCGAATTGATATTGCTAACCGATCTTTTAAATTGGAAAGCTCCATCCGTGTTGGCTTGACATTTAATCTAGCCATAGGTCAATCACTCTCCTTCCGGCATAAACTCTTCGATCAGTGCACTACTAATACGTTTAAGCTCAGTACGAGGTAAGATTGAGAGTAATTCCCATCCTAATGTTAAGGTTTCCTCAATTGAACGGTTCGTATAGAATCCTTGATTGATATATTCTGCTTCAAAACGTTCGTAAATTCTACGTACAGTTTATCCGTATCAGATAACGCTGACTCACCTAGAACGACCGCCAATTCTTTCGCTTCAATACCTTTGGCATAAGCGGCGAACAATTGGTTCATTGTTGGTGCGTGGTCTTTACGTGTTTTACCTTCACCGGTACCTTTATCTTTCAGACGAGAAAGTGAAGGTAGTACGTTGATTGGTGGCTTAATTCCTTGCTTATCTAAGTCACGACTTAAGATAATTTGACCTTCGGTAATATAACCGGTAAGGTCAGGAATTGGGTGCGTAATATCATCTTCAGGCATTGAAAGAATAGGAATCTGTGTTACCGATCCTTTTTTACCGATAAGACGACCCGCACGTTCATACAAGGTTGATAGGTTTGTATAAAGATAACCTGGGTAACCACGACGACCTGGTACCTCACGACGTGCGGCTGAAATTTCACGAAGTGCCTCACAGTAGTAAGTCATATCCGTCATAATAACAAGCACGTGCATATCTTTTTCAAATGCTAAATATTCAGCCGTTGTAAGGGCCATTTTTGGTGTGGCAATCCGTTCAATCGCTGGGTCATCTGCTAAGTTGATAAACATAACAGAACGGTCAATCGCGCCTGTTTTACGGAAATCTTCCATGAAGTATTCCGCCTCATCAAACGTAACACCCATCGCTGCGAAAACAACGGCGAATTTTTCATCGCTATTAAGTACAGAGGCTTGACGGGCAATTTGTGCCGCAAGCTCTTTATGGGGTAAACCTGAACCAGAGAACACCGGTAGTTTTTGACCACGTACAAGTGTATTTAAGTGGTCAATCGCTGAAATACCCGTTTGAATAAATTCATCCGGATAGTCACGTGCGATAGGGTTAATCGCTTGACCATTTACGTCTAAACTTGTTTCTGGAATGATGTCTGGACCGTCATCCATCGGTTCACCTAAACCATTGAAAACACGACCAACCATGTCTTCTGATACATCAATAGATAATGGCTTCCCGCGGAAACGTACTTTTGTATCTTTGATGTTAATCCCGCTAGGTCCTTCAAAAATCTGAACCATCGCTTTATCTCGATTTACTTCAAGTACTTGTCCGTGACGGATTTCGCCTGTTTGTAGTTGGACTTCGACTAATTCGTCAAATTTAACGCCTTCTACACCTTCTACGGCCATCAGAGGTCCAACGACTTCGCTAACTGTTTTGTATTCCTTAAGCATTTTGCGTCATACCTCCTTCAGCAACAATCTGGTGAATTGTTTCTTTTGTTTCGTCTTTAAGCGCGCGAATTTTGTTCAATATTATCTTCGGAGATAAATTTCGCACGGGCAATCTTATCACGTAAGTCCGTTGTTCCTTCAACGATTTCTTTGTAGTAAGCGCCAAGACGCATCGCTTCACGTGCTTCTTTCTCGAATGAAAGAATGAGGTCAAGCATGTAATATTGTTTTGTTCGTGATGTGAATGTATCGACATCATCAAACGCGTTTTGTTGGAGGTAATCCTCACGTAATTGCTGAGCAATGACCATCGTTAAACGGTCTTTTTCAGATAGTGATTCAATACCAACAAGACGAACGATCTCTTGTAGCTCAGATTCTTCTTGTAAAATATTCATTGAGTGCTGAACCATCTCAGACCAAGACACTTCTAAGTCATCGTTCATGAAACGACCAACATCCTCTAAATAAAGTGAGTATGATGTTAACCAGTTCACTGATGGGAAGTGACGTTTTTGTGCAAGGGATGAATCAAGTGCCCAGAATACTTTAACAACACGAAGCGTATTTTGTGTAACCGGCTCCGACGTATCCCCACCTGGAGGTGATACGGCACCAATGGCGGTAATACTACCTTCACGTTCTTCAGAACCAACCGTTAAAATACGACCCGCACGCTCATAGTACTCAGCAATACGGCTACCAAGGTAAGCAGGGTAACCTTCATCACCAGGCATCTCTTCTAAACGACCTGACATCTCGCGAAGTGCCTCTGCCCAACGTGAGGTAGAATCGGCCATAATCGCCACGCTGTATCCCATATCACGGAAATATTCTGCAATCGTGATACCCGTATAGATAGATGCTTCACGTGCCGCTACTGGCATGTTTGATGTATTGGCGATAAGAATCGTACGTTCCATTAACGATTCACCTGTATTCGGGTCAACGAGCTCAGGGAATTCGTTTAGTACGTCTGTCATCTCATTCCCACGTTCACCACAACCAACGTAAACAACTAAGTCCACGTCACTAAATTTCGCAATCTGGTGCTGTACAACGGTTTTACCGGCACCAAATGGTCCTGGTACAGCCGCAGCCCCACCTTTAGTGATTGGGAAGAATGTATCGATAACACGCTGTCCTGTAAGCATCGGCTTATCAGGATTTAATTTTTTCTTGAACGGACGTCCACGACGAACTGGCCAGCGTTGTAGCATGGTCACGTCTTTTTCACCGTTGTCTGTTTCTACTTTAGCCACAACATCTTCAAGTGAGAATTCACCTGATTCGATTGCAGTCAATTTACCTTTAATACCGTGAGGAATCATCACGCGGTGCTCAATAACTTTTGTCTCTTGAACAGTCCCGATGATATCACCTGGTTCTACCATGTCACCGACATTTTTTGTTGCATGAAAGACCCATTTATTTTCACGGTCTAATGCTTCGATATTAACCCCTCTTACTAAGAAGTTACTATCCGTTTTTGCTTTAAATGTATCGAGTGGACGTTGGATGCCGTCAAACATTTGTGACACAATCCCTGGTCCAAGTTCTACTGATAAGGCTTCTCCTGTTGTTTCAACAGGTTCGCCTGGTCCTACGCCAGAAGTTTCTTCGTATACCTGGATAGAGGCAACATCATATCGCATTTCAATGATCTCACCTACTAATCGCATGTCCCCTACATAGCAAAGGTCTTGGATATTTGCATGTTCCATACCTTCTGCCATAACTAAAGGACCGGAAACTTTAACAATTGTTCCTTTCTTCAAATAAGTCCCCTCCCAAATTATAAGATGTTTTGTCCAACGGCTTTTTCCATGTTCTTTTGAATACGGGACTTACCAATATTCAGTGATCCCTTATGATTCGGGATTAGGATAATTGCGGGTTGAACTTCTGCATCGTAACGTTTTATTGTATCCGGAATTTCCTTCGCCATTGCTTCTGTTAAGTATATGACCCCGTAATGTTCTTCAGCTAAACGATCAATCGTTTCGCGGGCAATCCGAGGTGTACTAGATGCAAACACATCAAATCCTAAGATTTTGAAAGGTAAGACCGAATCTTTGTCTCCAACTACTGCTATTTTATGGGCCATAAATTGGTCGCATCCTTTCTCTTATAATACCTTCATCAATTTGATTGTCTTTCCCAACGAGAATAAGTCGGAGATTTGCTACTTCTTTTTCAACAAAAAATAAGAAAGCAATCACCGGCATTGGGCCAAAGGCTTGGAATGTTGCTTCTTCCATTAATTCATCTATCGTTTCATCAATGACTTTGTCTAAAACCATAGGATCTAGATCATCTTTTTGATCATTGACAACAGCTGCTAAACGGCTCGCATAAGGTTTACCGAGGTACAGTTCATTGAGAACGTTAACGGCACCTTGCTCACTCGCTTCAATGATCGCTTTTTTAGAAATTGACCCTGAACTAGATAAGACCGTATGAAGGAATGAACGTGATTTATTTTGATGTAGACTTCTTACGACTGTTGATAAGTTGTCTAGATCAATTAAGACATCCGCCATTTGACTGATCGTTGGATTTTTCAAACGATCAGTGATTTTACGCATATGTTTGTAAAAGTACGTGTCCATGAAGACATCAGCTGCTTCTAGTCGACCATACGTTTCATAATCTTCAATCGCGAGTTGCACACCTTCGACCATAACAGGGTTTAACTCATCTGATTGACGTGCATTGACAAGTTGACGCAAGGCCGAAATCGGATGCTTGCCAATCGGAATGAGTAAATGATCAAACTCTAGCCCAGTAAAGCGTTGTTTTAATAATACTTTTAAATTGTGATAACTGTATCGAAGTGAGAAAATCTGAATGACTTCTGAATCTGGTGTCACTTCGTAAAGCTCATCATAAATATTTTTCACACGCTGCATCAAAAATGCATCAAAATTCTTATTTTCGAGCACGTCGTGCTCATCAAATAAATAATCGGTACTCTTTAGAATTTCAAGTGCTTCGCGCAAGTCTTCTGCACGTAATAATTTTTCATAATCATCACGTAAGAGTAGCTTTGTTTCATAGACACGAAGCAGCGTGTTGACGCCCTTATATTGAGTGTCCTGCATTTATTCTCCCCCCTTATTCATTAGTTTTTAAATGCTAAGGTTGCAAGTTGTGGAGAAAATTCTTTCTTCATTTCCTGAACAAGCACATCAAAACAGAAATTGTAATCAATACCGTCTTCTTGGACAATAAAGCCACCTTTTCCTTTAACTTCTTCATCAGCCACACTGATTTTCGGATAGTCGTTAAGGATCGCTTTTACTTCTTCTGATTGAAAAACAGCTACTGAGCGTGAACCAGGAACGATTTGCCACTGTTTGTCTTGTTCAAGTTGTGAAAGGACACCTGATAAAAAGGTAGCGAATGTTACATTGTCCCAATTCGCCATTTTTTCAGCAGCTTTATTGAAGACATCATGTAACAAGGCTTGTTTCTTACCAAGGACAGCATTTCGTTTGTTGTTCGCTAATGTTTGCGCTTCGCGATCATAGTCATTTTTCATTTGAGTTTCGATTTGTTCTTGTCGATTCTTTTGACTTTCCACAAGCTTTTGACGTTGTTCTTCAACTCGGTCATTAGCAACTTCTTCGTATTGCTCGATTTTCTTTTGTCCCTCTTCTTTGGTTTTAGCCAAAATCTGTGCGGACAAAGCTTGTAAATCTTTCATAGTCCCCATCCTCTCACTAATATTTTATCTTATGCTAAAACAAGTAAGAAGGAAATAACGAACCCTAGGATTGCATAAGTTTCAACCATCGCTGAGTAAATGATACCTTTAGAGTTTTGTTCTTCTCTTTTTGCTAAGATTTGTACAGCTGCAGTAGATACACGACCTTGAGCAAAACCAGCAGTTAAACCAGTAAATGCGATAGGAAGTGCGGCCATAAGCATATAGATTCCGTCAGCTAAAGGCATTGCTTGGTCCATGTTTAAGTAAATCAAGAAACCAATAACGAAACCATAAAGACCTTGTGTACCAGGTAGTAACTGAAGAATAAGTGACTTACCAAATTTTTCAGGTTGTTCTTTAATCAGTGATGCTGCTGCCTCACCTGTCATACCTACACCACGTGCTGAACCCCAACCAGAGAAGATAACCGCGATCGCGATCCCTAATGCTGCAAAGATAAATCCTCCGTTATTTTCTGCGTAAAATGTTAACCAGTTTTCCATAATAAAATTCCTCCATTACTTATGATTGTTTTTGATTTTTTAATTGAATATGTTTTTCAGCAGCTCTTAAAGGCTTAAGCTTTACCGCCACCTTCATAGAACTTACCGAAGAACTCAACAAAGATTAAACGTGCACCGTGCACATATGAACTAAGGAACGTAAGTCCTAAGTTAACAGCGTGTAACACGATGAATAATACTGCCCCGATAGTAAACCGACCAACGCCTGGAATAAAGCCAATGATCATATTAAAGGCAAGGGCAATACTACCACTTGATACCCCTAAGGCCATCAAACGGGTGTAACTAACGATATCGCCGATGTAACCGGTAATACCATATAAGTTATAGACACCTAAACC
Organism: Halolactibacillus sp. JCM 19043; assembly: GCF_001310395.1. Taxonomy (NCBI): domain Bacteria; kingdom Bacillati; phylum Bacillota; class Bacilli; order Caryophanales; family Bacillaceae; genus Halolactibacillus; species Halolactibacillus sp. JCM 19043. Next base: position 33,966 of record NZ_BAXD01000023.1, on the reverse strand, counting down.
GACACCGAGTGCTTTGTTCTCTGAGCCAAGTGTTGTCGCTAGAATAATACCTAGTGCACTAGCAACAGCAACCACAGCCCCAATCGTGCCAAGAATTTCACTGTCTAAGACCATGTTACCGAGTAAGAGGATGATAATACCGGCAAAAATACCGATCCAACCTATACCATCACTAAAAGCTCCGAATTTGTCTTTATTTCTAAGCTTAAGATACGTGTTAATACCTAAGCCGAAGAAAATTTGAGTTAAACCGAAGATAACAGAAATGATTAAGATAGTAATAACATCATTTGTTGTCGATAACAAGACGATTGGCATCGCTGCACCGAAGAATGAGCCGTATATCAATCCCCAAATAATGGTTGGATACGATAGTAGATGGAAGAAACGCATGTTCTTCTTCATCGCGGGAGAAACTTCAGTGAATTTTAAGACAACGAATGTTGCCATCCATAACAATAGACCGTATCCCACATCAGCTGCCATCATACCAAAGAATAAGAGGTAGAACGGTGCTAAAAATGGTGTCGGGTCAATTTCGTTGTACTTAGGTAAATTGTACATAGCCGTTATGCTTTCAAATGGTGAGACGTAATCGTTGTTTTTTAAGACAACCGGTACATCGTCATATTCTTCCTCTTTCACGTCGTTGACATAAAGGACGTATTCCTCTTCTGGTAAGATGCGCTTGAGCGCCGCTTCCATATGAGGCACTTCTTCTTCTTCTAGCCAACCTTCCATAATAAAGAGGTGTTTTTCATCAATTAAAAACAGCTTGCTGCGTTCGCGTTGAAGTTTCGCTTCATAATACTCTTCAGTGAGCATCAGTTGCCAAACTTCTTTCGACATTTTAGCTAATCGGTCTTTGATTGATGTTGTTTCTTTCTTTAAAGCTTTTAACTCTTTATCAATGTCCCCTAATGCTAATCGAGGAGATTCAGTTAACTTTTCAGTGACTGTTTCAAAGTGTGCGTCGTTCAGTAAAGGTTTAATCGCGTCTTGATCCCGACGATCATAATAAACGGCTACCCCAATTTCATCACGCGTTTGATACACTTCATTGACATAGAGTAAGTCTGATGCTTCCAGCATGGTCATATATGTATTCTGATCATGCTGAGGAATGATACCAACACTACCTGTAATACGTTCCATCGAACGAAGATCGTGCGCACTAACATCGAGCTTTTTCCAATTTTTAAAGAAAGCTTCCTTGTCTCGTAAGTCTTTTTTTTCGTTCAGCGATTGTATCTAATCGCTTCTCTAAATCAAGCACATCTTTCACAAGGGTTTTTGGCGAAAAAGTGAAAATCTCTTGTTCGAGTTCTTCTAAAGAGTATTCTTTTCTTTTTTCACGCAGTGTTTCTTTAAGTGGACGCTTTGGTAAATATGGCTGAACAAAGCTTAAAGCTGTCTGTACTTGGTCAATTCTTGTCTCATACTTCTTAACGATTGTTTCTAAGTTATCAACTTCGTAAGGTGACACGTCTAACTCACCTAAGTCCGAAGAAGGTAAATCAACAACCTCGAAGCGTTGCAATGCTTGAATTGATTGCAGCAACTGATCTTTTTGTTCATGAAAAGATATGAGTGTTAGTTTTTTCATTTTAGCTATTGCCATATGTCCTCATAACCTCCTCAATGACCGCATCAACCAATTTGTCTTCTTTCTCTTTAAAGTTTGTTTCTAATTGGCTAACGGCTTGATCTTCTTCTTCTTTAATAGAAGCTTTTAACTTATCGAGCTTTTCTTCTTTCAATTTTGACTGTTCTTCTTTGAAAGTGTTGAGATCTTTTTCAACCTTCTCTTTCATCGATTGAATCGTCTCTTCTGTCTCTTGTTCCATTTGTTTCAATCGGTCTTTGTATTCGCGTTCCAGCTCAATTGCTTCACGCTCAATTTGTTTGACTTGATCAATGGTATTTACACTCATTCTTTTACGCACCCCCAATCATTCAGCAAGCTTTTAAAAAGTTTAAAAAGCTTCAAGCATTACTATTATATCGATTATATCGACTTCGTTCAAATAATTTTGACTTAAATCGATTCTCGAACAGATTCTAAAACTTGATATAGTTAATAGGAAGAAAAAAATCAAAAATAATTTTCATAATGTGACTTCAGACCCAGTCTAAAGCTGTATAAACATTAATTATTTTGGAAATTTATGAAGGATGACTTTCAGATTCTGTTAATATGATTCTAGTGTCCTCAATCACAATTAAGCGATCTTTTAACAGTTTGCCTATGGCACGCTTAAACGCCGCTTTACTCATATTAAATGTTTGGCGAATAATTTCTGGGTCGGTTTTACTTGTGAACGGCATTTCACCGTCATGCTGTTGCATATAATTAAATAATTTTTCTGCATCAACCTCTTGCGCTTCTTGTTTACGTGGTAAGAGCGACATATTCAATGTGCCGTCTTGTTTCACCTTAATCACACGACCTTCAACCCATTCCCCAATTCTCGGTTCTCTGTTACGTTCTGTGTGGTGAATGAATGCACGGTAACCATCATCAGTAATCGCGACAGCCCCTTCTTTTCCGCTGCGGAACACTCGCCCACCAAGGTCTTGATTGAACAACGCTTCTGACGCTAAGTCCCAATTCCCTTCAAAATCAGCCTCTGAGACAGGATCAGCCAATAATCGATTGTTTTTATCGTGTTTCAGTGTGACATATAAGACGTCCCCAACCGTAGGCCAAGCTGACATATGCTCTGGTAGGTCATCGTTTGATACAAGCACATGTTTTGATGTCCCAATATCTACGAAAACACCTAGTCCTGGCTTTACTTCTGTCACTTCTGCCCAGTCAAACACATCGGTTGTGACATGAGGTATAGTGGTCGTTGCGATCAGTTGTTTTTGCTTATCGTGATAGAGGTATACTTTCACCTCGTCCCCCTCTGATAACGCTTCGTCCCCTGCTTCATTCGTATGCAGCAGTACTTCTAATGCCTCATGGTCGAGGTCAGTTAATACATAGCCTGTATCAATGACACGTTTAACCGTAAGTGTAACAATTTGTCCTGGTAAATAATTATCCATTGCATTGACTCCCATCTTGATTAAATTTATAATTTAGGCACATGCTATCCTATAACAACTGTTATAGAACAACGAAAGGTGATGTTTTAATTGATTTATGTTGATGCTGATAGTTGTCCAGTCACTGATGAAGTGATTGACCTTGCCTATAAACACGATGAATCTGTCACGTTAGTAAAAAGTTATGCGCATTACAGTTTAAAGTCGCTCAGAGACCATGTAAACGTGGTGTACGTTGATCAAGAAAAAGAAGCCAGCGATTACCGCATTATGCGCTTAATTAATCCTGGAGACGTGTTAATTACAGCTGATTATGGCCTCGCTTCTTTAGCTTTAGCAAAGACGCCTCACATCATACATCCAAGAGGCACGCTCTATAAGAGAGAAACGATGGATCAGTTACTTCAATCACGTTATCTTTCGAGTCAAGTGAGAAAAGCAGGTGGTCGTATGAAGGGACCAAAAGCCTTTACTGAAAGTGACCGGTCCCAGTTTGTTGATCGTTTTGGTCGTTTATTGGACCGGCTTTGATTCATCAGTGTCAGGTGCTTTTTCTGCTAATCCGCTTAAAATCCAACGTTTTGCTGTGTCATCATTAATGTCATATACTTTACCTTCTCTAAGTAATTCTGACTTATATTGAGACTGGACGAGCATTTTAACTTTCATTTCATAAACCTCCATTGTCTTGTAAATGGCTAACATAGTCCTATACCATTTTTTACTCGTATTTAAACATGAAAAAAAGAGGTGAAAGCCACCTCTCTTTCGTATTATAGCATACTTCTGATAATTAAATAAGCAGTTGAAATAAATCCTGGTCTTTATTTATTTCAATGTAACTAAAACCTTTGTCATGCATCCGATCAATAAGTGGTTCGTAATCTTCTTTATACTTGAGTTCAATCCCCACCAGCACTGGTCCTCGGTCACGATTATTTTTCTTCGTATATTCAAATCGGGTAATATCATCATCCCTACCAAGTACATCAGTTAAAAATGATCTAAGAGCGCCGGCGCGTTGCGGGAAGCTAACGATAAAGTAATGTTTATAACCTTCATAAATTAAGGAGCGTTCTTTAATGTCTTGCATCCGGTCGATATCATTATTACCACCACTCACGATGACCACGACATTTTTACCTCTGATCTCGTCTTGGTAATCTTCTAGCGCACTGACAGGCATGGCCCCTGCTGGCTCAGTCACAATCGCATTTTCATTGTATAAGTCTAGCATTGTCGTACAAATCCGTCCTTCTGGGATCGTCGCAAAACCATCGACTAATGGTTTCGCTATTTTAAAGGTCTTATCACCAATCCGTTTCACGCTGGCCCCATCCACAAATTTATCGACATAATCAAGTTTAACGACTTTATTTGCTTTAAAAGAAGCTTGCATCGATGCAGCCCCTGCCGGTTCGACACCGATAATTTTTGTTTCCGGGCTAATATTCTTCACATAAGTTGCCACACCTGAGATAAGACCACCGCCACCGACAGACATAAACATGTGTGAAACAGGCTCATTAATCGCCTCTAATATTTCAAGGCCAATCGTTCCTTGGCCGGCGATCGTCCGCTCATCATCAAATGGATGGATAAACGCCATATCATTCGCCTCACAGAATTTCTTTGATTCATCGCTCGCGTCATCAAATGTATCCCCCGTAAGAATGACATCAACCGCATCTCCACCAAAGAACTGAACACGGTCAACCTTTTGCCTTGGTGTCGTGGTCGGCATAAAGATCGTACCTTTGATGTTCATTGCTTTACACGAATAAGCCACACCTTGGGCGTGGTTCCCTGCACTGGCACATACAACCCCATTCTTCAGATCTTCCTCAGCTAAGCTTTGCATAAAATTATACGCACCTCTAATTTTAAAAGAACGCACGACTTGTAGATCTTCACGTTTTAAGTAGACATTACAGTCATATTTTTCAGAAAGAATCGGATCAAGAAGGAGTGGTGTTTTTGTCACAACATCTTTAATGCGCTGATGCGCGATAATAATATCCTTCACATCGATTGGTTTTTCTGTAGGCATAATACATAATCCCTCCTGCTTGATAAATAATCGTATCTACTATCCTATCATAATTTTCGAAAAACGGGAACTATTCTGAAAAAATACTCAGAGAAAGAAAAGGTTTTCTGTATTAGTACAGAAAGTGTGTGCATCCCAAAATGGAAATCAATGAGACATATTAAAAGAAAGCAAAAAGAAGCAGCATGAGTGCTCCTCCTTTTTGCTTATTTAAACTATGTCTATAAATTACGCCAAGATATCTGTCAATTGTGGCACGACTTGTTTCTTACGTGAAACAACGCCTTTAAGTACAGCGATGTCATCTTCAAGTTTTACCCCAAAGGCTTCATTAACGGCGGCTTGTTCGTTTCCAAGCGCAATAACTGTTGAATCATTCGTTAAAATGTCGGTGATTAAGAAGACAAATAAATCAAGGTGACTCGCCTCAATGACGTGAGTAATCGCCGTTTTAATCGCCGCTTTTTGTGCTAATAAGTCACGTGGGTCGACTGTGTTAACCTGGCTACCTCAACATGTTTATCGCCCATTGTGAATGGTTTAGCATCCAGTGTTAATAAGTCATTCACTGATTTATCACTTAAATCAGCACCTGCTTTTAACATATCTAAGCCATACGTATGGACATCAACGCCTGCGATAGCTTCCAATTCTTTTGCGGCTTTGACATCTTCTTCTGTACATGTCGGTGATTTAAAGAGTAATGAATCAGAGACAATTGCTGATAGCATTAATCCAGCAATGTTTTTCGGAATGCTGACACCGTGCTCTTTAAATAACTTGTTTAAGATTGTGGCTGTACATCCAACAGGTTCAGCACGGTAGTATAAGGGATCACTCGTTTCAAAATTGGCGATCCGGTGGTGATCGATGACTTCTGTTACTTTTACGTCATCAATGTCACTCACACTTTGTTGTCTTTCGTTATGATCAACTAAAATCACGTGATCGACTTCGTTTTTAACAGTCTCAACGAAACGCGGGGCTTCTGTGTTGAAATAGTCTAGGGCAAACGCCGTTTCTTTACTGATTTCACCTAAGCGAACAGCTTCAGCCTCTTCGCCGATTTGTTGTTTTAAATAGGCATAGCTGATCGCTGATGCGATCGTATCCGTATCTGGATTTTTGTGTCCGAAAATTAATGTTTTACTCATAGTGACAACTCCTCATCATTTGTTTCATACGATGATAATTCTAACGCAAAAATGGTCAAATTTCATCTATAAATTTTATCTACGCATTTATTTCTTATATTGTCCATTCCCTTTTAACAAATATTTTGTTGAAGTGAGCGCTTTTAAGCCCATTGGACCACGAGCATGTAGCTTTTGTGTACTAATCCCAATCTCGGCACCAAAACCAAATTCAAAGCCATCAGTAAAGCGGGTAGAGGCATTATGATACACGCAGGCCGCATCGACATCATTTAGAAAGGCTAATACATGCTCATTTGTTTCAGAAATAATTGCTTCGGAATGTTTCGTACCGTAGGTATTGATATGCTTAATCGCCTCGTCTGTTGATTGAACCACTTTCATCGCAATTTCTAGATCCAAATATTCGGTTGCATAATCCTCGTCGGTTGCTAAGAGGATGGATGGCTCTTTATCTTTGACGGTTTGATCGCCATGAACGAGGACACCGTGTGAGCTCAATTCGTGAAGCAACGCCTCACCGTGTTGATCAAACCACGTCGCATCGACAAGAACGGTCTCAATTGCATTACACACAGATGGGCGCTGTGTTTTCGCATTAATGACAAGCTCTAGCGCCATTATGACATTGGCATCATGGTCAATAAACATATGGCAATTCCCTGCGCCTGTTTCAAGGACGGGGACAGAGGACTTACTGACAACCGTATCAATCAGGTTTTTACTCCCGCGTGGAATTAATACGTCCAAGTAGTCGTTTAAGCGGAACATTTTTTCTGCTGTGTCTCGTGACGTATCTTCAATGAGCTGAACACTATTCACGGGTAACGTTGTTTGTTTTAATGCGTCTTTAATGACATCAACGAGCACGATGTTCGAATAAATCGCCGAAGAACTCCCGCGTAAGATGACCGCATTACCTGTTTTTAAACAGAGGCTTGCGGCATCAATTGTCACATTGGGACGTGCTTCGTAGATCATACCAATGACACCAATCGGTACGGCAACTTTTTCAATCGCTAACCCATTAGGACGCGTGAAAGAGTCTAATACCTCACCAATCGGATCGTCGAGCTCAGTTAATTCCCGCAAAGCATCGGCCATTTGTTTGATACGGTCTTCGGTAAGGCGAATGCGGTCAATGACCGAGTCGCTAATCCCTTTTTCTTTCGCTTTGACTAAATCTTTTTCATTCTCTGATAAAATATCTTTTTGTCTTGCTTCAAGGACATCGGCAATTTTTAGTAGCGCTTGGTTCTTCTCCTCTGTTGAGGCTTGTTGTAAGCGCAGAGTTGTTGCTTTTGCTTGTTGACCTAATGTTTCTAGTGACGTCATTATTTCCCCTCCTGAATCGTTAATATAAGATTATTTCGATGCACCACTTCTGGGTGCGTACAACCGGTGAGTAACATCGCTTCTTGACTACTGAGACCGCGGACTTGTTTGATTTGGTCGGCGGAATAGTTGACTTGCCCTTTTGCGATTTGGTCTTGATTAAAGTAAATATCGACAATGTCCTGAGCATCAAAGTCTTCTTCCACTCCGATAATACCAGCCGCTAACAGACTCTTCCCATCAGATAACAAGGCTTTTTTTGCCCCTTCATCGATAATGACGCGCCCAGTTGGTTCTGAATGGTAAGCAATCCACTGTTTATGTTTTCTTACATGGACTGTTTCTCTCGTGCCAATATACGTCCCGTCACCACTCCCCTTTAGAATATTGACCAATTTATCTTTACCTTGCCCCGTACCAACAAAACAATTAACCCCGACATTTGTTGCGAGTTGGGCGGCGATCAGTTTTGATTTCATCCCGCCTGTCCCTACTTTAGATGATGAATCTTGGCTGGTTGTTTGGATCAATTCATTAGAAATATAACCGAGGTGATTAAAGCGTTTGGCATCCGCATATTGCCCCGGGTTCTTATCATAAATCCCATTGACGTCTGTCAAAAGAATCAGCTGATCAGCGTTCACTAATCCACTCACCTGTGCACTAAGCATATCGTTATCACCAAACGTCATCTCATCAATCGCCACCGAATCATTTTCGTTAATAATCGGCACCACTTTACGTTTTAAACACTCGGTGATCGTTTGATATACATTTGAGAACTGTTCTTTATTTGTGAAGACGTCTCTTGTCAGTAAAAGCTGAGCAGAGACATAGCCATGCTTTTTAAATGCCTGGTTATAGGCTTCAATTAACAGGCCTTGTCCAACCGCTGCAGCGGCTTGTTTACCTTGGACGGTTACGGGACGTGAGGAGTATCCCAAATCTCTAAATCCTGCTGAAATCGCTCCTGAGGAGATTAAAACAACTTCTAATCCTTCCTCTAGTAATTGCACAATGGCTTCCGCATGTTCAGTCAATTTTTCAATCGACAAAGAACCATCTTTTTTTGTCAGTGAACTGCTACCAATTTTAACAACAACACGTTTTTCAATCATGATCCATCACCATTCTTTCTCAAACTTTCATTTGTTTCTTTACATATGTTTTTTTATGATGTTGTTTGTGTATAAAGAAAACACTACTTTTCTCCATACATCTCATGTGATGCAATGGACGAAAAGTAGTGTTTCCGCGGTACCACCATTGTTGACTCAAAGTCTTGAGTCCTCTTATTTTGATAACGCTCGAGATCGTTAAATCTTAGAGCGGTTAAGTTTACCTTAACGACGATAAGAATAGGTTCAACGAAGAAGGGATATGGAGAAATGTTTCAGCCACATGCGCATTTCTCTCTCTGTCATATATTCATTGTTTACTGGTTCTTATTTATCCGTCTCTATTTAGATGTGATTCCATTATCTAAAAACAACGCAAAAATGTCAACTGAAAATTATCAGAAAACTTTTCATTTTTTCGGAACATCAACAATCCAGTTATGAGGGTCGTCAACCGTCCCATATTGAATCCCAGTCAGCGTGTCATAAACACGTTTGGATAATGCGCCAGTTGTATGATGATTGATTACATAGGACTGATCATTATAGAACAATTCCCCCATCGGCGAAATAACTGCGGCCGTACCTGAACCGAATGCTTCTTCCAGTTGACCGTTCTTATGGGCATCCAAAATTTCGGATAAAAGAATCGGACGTTCTTCTACTGTTATGCCCCAATCTTTAAGCAATTGGATCACTGATTTGCGGGTGACACCAGGTAAAATGCTCCCACTTAAATGCGGGGTAACGACTTTATCACCTATTTTAAAGAAGACATTCATACTGCCTACTTCTTCAATGTATTTTCGTTCATGCCCATCGAGCCAAAGAACTTGTGCATAGCCTTTCTTCGCGACGTTTTCTTGGGCAATCATACTGCCCGCATAGTTACCTGCTGTTTTCGCTTCACCGGTACCGCCTTTTACTGCTCTAATATACTCATTTTCAACGGCGATTTTAACGGGGTTAATCCCTGCTTCATAGTAAGCGCCAACGGGTGAGAGAATGATCATAAAGGTATACGTCTTAGACGCTGATACCCCAAGGTAAGGTTCTGTCGCAATGACGAACGGACGAATATAGAGACTTGTCCCTTCTTTATGAGGCACCCAATCTCGATCGATATCCACCAATGTTTGAATAGCTTCTAAAGCCATTGATTCATCAAGCGTTGGAATACACATACGCGCATTTGATCGATTCAAGCGTTTAATATTTTCAGCCGGGCGGAAGAGTTGAATCGTATCTTGCTTTGTCCGGTAAGCTTTTAATCCTTCAAAGACCGTTTGACCGTAATGGAAAATCATCGCGGCTGGGTCCATCTCTAATGGCTGATAAGGTACAACGCGAGGATCATACCACCCGCGGCCTTCTTCGTAATCCATGATAAACATGTGATCAGTAAATTGTCGGCCAAAGACTAAAGAATCATCGGCGGGTTTCTGTTTTTTATTCTCTGATGGTGTAATAGAAATAGTTTGCATTATACTTGACTCCCTTTTATTAATATCTTGTCTTTTTCTATTGTAGACCTAATCCGTTTCAAAAAACAATAGTTAATTTATGAATTTTCAAAACATACGTAGGTGTTATTAGTATCAGATACTAATTGCGCGCTAAACAGAGCCAATAATTATCTTGTATGACCTTTCATCGTTGGCGTTCACACGCACGATTTGACCAAATAGTCATAGAAAGTAATGAAAAGAGGCTGTCTCTTTTGACAGCCCCACCGTTTGTTATGCATATTGTTTAACTTTTTGGTTAATGAGATAATCATGGACGACTTTCGCTACTTCGCGGCCTTCTTGGATTGCCCACACAATTAGCGAAGGTCCGCGTCTGGCATCTCCTGCAGCGAATACATTTTTTACGTTCGTTCTAAAATCTTGATAGTCCGCATCAATCCGATTGTTTTTCATTTCGACACCGAAACGGTCTAACAATGATTGTTGCGGTCCGACGAACCCAATCGCTAAAATGACTAAGTCAGCTGGAATAACGTCATCCCCACGATCAACTTTTTCGTAACGGACGCCTTCAGTGGTAGAAATCTCTTCAATCTTCCTTGTGAATAAGGCTTGCACATGACCTTCTCCGTCATCAATAAACGCATGCGTTTCAGTTAAGAATTCTCTTACTTCTCGGTTAAAGATCATCTTTGCTTCTTTATGGGCATAATCTTCCCGGAAAACATTAGGGTAACTTGGCCATTCGTTACCTTTAGCCCGTGTTTGTGGGAAAGCTGGGGTAATCGCCAGTTGACGGACATTTTTAGCCCCTTGTCGAATGGCTGTCGCCACACAGTCAGCCCCCGTGTCTCCGCCACCGATCACGACAACATTTTTTCCTTCGGCTGAGAGTGATGTGTCTTTTTTGTCTAAGTAACTTTTTGTTTGTTTTGTTAAGTAATCCATCGCAAAGTGGATCCCTTTTAATTCGCGTCCTTGAATCTTTAAGTCCCGAGGCGCCTCAGCACCGGTACAGACGATGACACTGTCGAAATCCCGTTTTAAGTCTTCTGGTAAGATGTCTTTTCCAACGTCAGTATTTAAATTGAAAATAATGCCTTCTTCTTTTAATAAGTTGATGCGCCTTTCAACAATATCCTTATCTAGTTTCATTGTTGGAATACCGTACATTAATAATCCTCCGGCTCGGTCAGCTTTTTCAAATATTGTCACAGTATGTCCTTGTTGATTCAGTTCATCAGCTGCACTTAAACCACTCGGACCGGATCCGATAATCGCCACTTTTTTACCAGTACGTTCTTTAGGTATACGAGCGGTAATGTATCCTTCATCAAATCCACGGTCAATAATCGCCCGCTCAATATTTTTTATACCCACCGCATCATCATGAATACTGACCGTACAGGCCCCTTCACACGGAGCGGGGCATACCCGCCCGGTGAACTCAGGGAAATTGTTCGTCATCAGTAACCGATCAAGTGCCTCTTCGAAGCGCTCTTTATAGACTAAATCATTCCACTCTGGGATTAAGTTATGCAAAGGACAACCAGAGACTTGTTTATTTATATCAATCCCGGTATGACAAAATGGGATTGAACAATTCATGCAGCGTGCCCCTTCTGTTTTTAATTGTTCATCGGTCAAACGTCCTTGGTATTCTCCCCAATCCTTTAATCGGGTGAGATGATCACGCTCTTTTGCCACTTCTCGTTTATAGTCAATAAATCCTGTCGGTTTCCCCATTTATTTTGCTCCTTTCTTATTTAACTTTGAGTCCGGCTTTTATTTTGTCGGCTTTTATTTCATTGAAGGCGAGTAAACTAGCTTCTTCATGTGTCGAACCTGTTGACATAAAACCTTCAATTTTACCAGTCACACGTTTATAACGACGCGGAATGACTGAGATAAAGTGATTTTTTTCCGTCTCCCAGTTGTCTAAAATATCATGAGCTTTTACAGAACCCGTCAGCTTTTTATGATTAATAAGCTGTTGTTTGACCTTGTTTAACGCTTCGTTACTTAAAGAATCATCTAGGTCGACCAGTTCTTGATTAATATAGGCACGTGTGGCTTCTTTATTTGTTGTATAAAGATAAGCTTCACCACCTGACATACCTGCCGCAAAATTCTTGCCGATGGAACCAATGATGACAACCTGACCTGCGGTCATATATTCACAGCCGTTATCACCAACACCTTCTACAACAAGGTTCGCCCCACTATTTCTTACCGCAAATCGTTCGCCTGCAAGCCCGTTGATGTAACCTTCACCAGATGTTGCCCCGATAAAACAAACGTTACCGGCGATGATGGCTTGATCGGCCATTGGTTTCATCGTCTCTGTTGCCTCAATGATTAGCTTGCCACCTGAGAGCCCTTTTCCGGCATAGTCATTGGCGTCTCCTGTTAAGTGGATGGTCATCCCTTTTGGTATGAAAGCAGCGACACTTTGTCCAGATGAACCTGATAAGTGGATATTAATCGTATCTTCTGGTAGTCCTTGTTCACCGTGTGCTTTTGTCACATGATAACCAAGCGTTGTTCCGGTTGCGCGGTCAATATTAGTGACATGTAACTTAATATGTTGTGGTACTTTTTCTTCAATCGATGCTTTAAAATACGGGTAAAGAATGGCTTGGTCTAATGTTTCTTCTAACTGGTGTGCTTGGGTTTCTTTCTTTAAGCAAAAATCAGATGCTGGTTTATATAACAATCGTGATAAATCCAAGTACCTTGCTTTCCAGTGGAGGTTTTTACGTTCATGAATTTTGAGTAGTTGGGTTTGTCCGACTAATTCATCCACCGTCCTCACACCGAGTGAGGCCATGATTTCACGCATGTCTTCTGCGATAAATCGCATAAAATTTTCAATGTCTTCCGGTTTGCCGGTGAAACGTTCACGTAAGGCTGGATTTTGGGTAGCAACACCTACCGGGCAAGTATCCAAATGACAGACACGCATCATGACACAACCTAAAATAACGAGTGGCGCTGTCGCAAAACCAAATTCTTCTGCTCCTAAAATAGCGCTCATAACAACATCTTTCCCTGTGAGTAGTTTACCGTCTGTCTCTAATGTCACCCGTTGTCTGAGTCCATTTAAAATGAGTGTTTGGTGGGCCTCTGTTAAACCAATTTCTAAAGGTAAGCCGGTATGCTTAATACTCGTTTTTGGTGAGGCGCCCGTACCACCGTCATAACCAACGATACTAATAACATCAGCTTTACCTTTAGCTACACCGGCACTGATCGTACCGACACCGGACTTCGCGGCCAGTTTCACACTAATCCGTGCTTTTGGATTGGCATTTTTTAAATCAAAGATGAGCTGAGCTAAATCTTCAATCGAATAAATATCATGATGCGGTGGTGGTGAAATCAAATCGACACCTGGTGTTGAACGGCGTGTGTTTGCAATCCACGGATATACCTTATCACCTGGTAATTGACCACCTTCGCCTGGCTTTGCGCCTTGCGCCATTTTGATTTGTAATTCATTTGCGTGGACTAAGTAATCACTGTCTACACCAAACCGAGCGGACGCTACTTGTTTAATCGCACTCATTTTATTGATTAGCGGATCCGTTTGAATAAAGCGATCTTTTTCTTCCCCGCCTTCCCCACTGTTACTTTTACCCCCTAATCGGTTCATCGCAATCGCTAACGTTTCATGTGCCTCGCGACTAATCGAACCATAACTCATGGCGCCTGTTTTAAAGCGTTTGACGATTGAATCAACCGGTTCAACCTCACTGAGGTCAATCGCAACTTGTTCGTTAAAGTCAAGGAGATGTCTTAAAAAGCCGATGTGCTGGGTTTCCATTTGTTTGGTATAACGTTTAAATAAATGATAGTCTCCGCGCCTTGCGGCCCATTGTAATTGTGTAAGGGTCGCGGGATTATAGGCATGACTTTCACCGTCATGTCGCCACTGAAACTCACTACCTTCAGGTAACCGTTTGTCGCTTGTATTAAAGCCTGCCTCATGAAACATGCGTGCTTCTTGTTCAATCACATCAAGGGTAATCCCATCTAATACAGACGTCGTTCCGGTAAAGTGTTGATTAATCACGTCGCGACTAATCCCGACCGCTTCAAAAATTTGTGCACCTTGATAACTTCTAAAGGTTGAAATCCCCATCTTCGACATCACTTTAACGACACCGTCAACCATTGTCTCGATGTACGTATTGATCGTGTCCGTTAACGTTTGTGAGAGTGTCTCATCTTCTATCAATTGTTGATACGTTTCATAAACTAAATACGGTAAGATAGCATCCGCGCCATATCCGAGTAAACAAGCAAAGTGATGGGCTTCTTTCACTTCACCAGAGACAACAATTAAGCTGACCTTAGAACGAATCCCTTGACGAATCAAATATTGGTGCAAACTAGATGTCGCAAGGAGGGTTGGAATCGTGACGTTGTCTTCATTCATATCTTCATCAGTAAGAATGAGAAGCGCGTGCCCGTCGTCTATTAATGCTTCTGCTTTCTCATGAAGTGCCGTTAGTGCTCTGACAAATGATTGGTAAACGTCGTCTTAAGACGTGCGCTTTTAAAATCGTCACCTAAGGTAATCAATTGATCGAGCTCTTCAGCGGTTAAAATTGGATGGGGCAATTCAATGCGTCTCACATTATCAGGGGAGGCATTTAAATAATCGCCTTCTTTTCCTAACCAGACTTTTGTTGATATAACATGTCGTTCACGATAAGCATCAATCGGAGGATTGGTGACTTGAGCAAATGTTTGTTTAAAATAGTGAAATAACGATTGTTGTTTATTTGATAATACCGCCAGTGGGGTATCAATGCCCATCGCGCCAATGGGGTCTTTCTTTTGTTCCTGTAAGGCAATCAAATAGTTTTCTATCACCTCATGGGTATATCCAAACGCGCGTTGACGTGATAAGAGATCTGAACGTTTTTTTACTGTTAACGATTGTGGCTTTGTGATATGGCGAACCTCATCAGCTAACCAGTTTTTATACGGGTATGTTGTCACAACCGATTCCTTGATTTCTTCATCAGGAATAATCCGTCCTTGTTCAAAATCGATAAACAACATTTCGCCCGGTTTTAATCGATTCTTTTCAATAATCGTTTCTTCATCAATCGGTAATACCCCAACTTCAGAAGCATAAATGATATCGCGCTCTTTCGTAATCACATAACGAGCCGGTCTAAGACCATTCCGATCTAAAATTGCGCCAAGTTGTTTACCATTGGTGAAGGTCATTGATGTCGGACCGTCCCATTCCTCAGACACCGCACTCATATAGCGATAAAAGGCTCTTTTATCTTCTGACATCGTCTCTTCATTCTCATATGGTTCTGGGATTAACATCATCGCCGCTTCTTGTGGCGATTTACCTGAGAGAATTAGGAATTCTAAGGCGTTATCAAGGACCGATGAATCACTGCCGTCTTCATTTAAAATCGGTAAAATGGTTTCAAAATCATCACCAAAGACATCGGCCTTTAAGTTATGTTCCCGAGCTTTCATTTTATTGATATTGCCACGTAACGTATTGATTTCTCCATTGTGAATTAAATATCTATTCGGATGCGCTCGCTCCCATGACGGAAATGTATTCGTGCTAAAGCGAGAGTGAACGAGACTAAAGTGAGACACGACATCCTCATCCTTTAAGTCAATGTAAAATTGATCGACTTGATAAGAGGTCAGTAAACCCTTAAAGACGATGGTTTGACTTGAAAAACTTGGTATATAGAAAGCTTCGTCATGTCCTTTTGCGAATCGTTCCATCTGTTTTCTCATGCGGTATAAGACGCGTTCAAAAGGTAAGCCCTGTTCAGCCACCGTTCGTTTAATAAATACTTGATACACTACTGGCGCTGATTCTTTGGCTAGTGCCCCAATCTGTTCAACGTTTGTCGGTACCTTGCGCCACGTCATTAATGTTTCCTTTTCTTGTTTTATTATCTGATTAATCTGACTTTTGTAAGCGGAAAAATGAGGATCATGTTGTTGGAAGAAAAACATCCCGACGGCATAGTCACCGGGTTCAGGTAAATCAATGGTTGGTAGGACCTTTCTGAAGTATTGATCAGGAATTTGAATCATAAGGCCAGCCCCGTCACCCGTATTCGGATCACTCCCTTGTCCCCCGCGGTGATCGAGCTTTGTTAACATATCAAGTCCGTTCTTTACAATGGCGTGGCTTTTGTTTCCATCTAAGTTCGCATATAAGCCAATGCCGCAATTATCACGTTCATAACTCGGTTGATACATGCCGTTTGCTTGTATTTTTTCATTGAAACGCATGATGATTGTCCCCCTCGTGCTTTTTTATATTTTTTGATTTGAATCTATTGTAATTGGACTGATTTATATATACAATATATATAAACCATCACTACTATCTCAAAATGAGATGAATATATAACGGTGGATTAACATCGTGTCAATGCCTCCCCCGTTTTAATCGGGATAAAATCAATCATACAAATGAGGGATAACCAATGGAATTTAGACAATTGAAGTACTTTATTGAAGTAGCTGAACGCGAACACGTCTCTGAAGCAGCGCTCCATCTTCATGTGGCGCAATCAGCCATCAGCCGGCAAATAGCTAATTTAGAAAGTGAATTAGGGGTACAGTTATTTGAACGAGAAGGTCGTAATGTGAAGTTATTGCCGATTGGTAAAATCTTTTTAGTGCATGCGAAAGAAGCGATGAAAGCGATTGATTTCGCGAAAAAACAAATGGATGAATACATTGATCCTGAGCGTGGATCAATTAAAATTGGCTTTCCGACCAGTCTAGCTAGTACGATGTTGCCGCACTTGTTAGCTGAGTTTAAAGAACAATATCCTCATATTCATTTTCAATTACGTCAAGGCGCCTATAACTTTTTAATTGATGCGATTAAAGCAAGGGAATTAGACATTGCTTTTTTAGGTCCTGTCGTAACGGACGACCCACAAATTAATGGAGATGTGCTCTTTTATGAACAAATGTTTTTACTGGCGCCAAGAAGCCATCGACTTGCGAACCGTAAAAGCGTTTATTTAACTGAATTAAAGGATGAAGAGTTTGTGCTTTTCCCTAAAGGCTATATTTTTGAAAAGCTTGTGGTTGACGGCTGTCAATCAGTCGGGTTTGATCCTCATGTCACAACAGAGGGGGAAGATATGGATGCGATCAAAGGTATGGTCGCAGCGGGTATTGGTTTAACAATCTTACCAGAAAGTGCCCTGCATGAGCAGAGGTCTAACTTTACTGTGACCATTCCCATTAGCAGTCCGGACTTAAAGCGGAGCGTTGGGATTATTACACCTAAGCACAGAGAACTTGCCCCATCTGAGAAAGTCTTTTATAATTTTGTCTTAAACCAGTTTAATTCAGAGACAAATCTATCAGACAATGTGATTGATGAACCGGGACAAAGCGATCAAGATTTAGATTGACGTTTCATACATTTAAAGAGAGAAGGAATAAACTTATGGCGAAAAAACAATTAGCCACGTTCGCAGGTGGTTGCTTTTGGTGCATGGTAAAGCCTTTTGATACGTGGGAAGGTGTGCATCAAGTGACGTCTGGTTATACTGGTGGTCATGTTGAAAATCCACCTATCAAGATGTAAAATCAGGAACGTCAGGTCATTATGAAGCGGTTCAAATTAGCTATGACCCTGATATCATCGATTATCAAACAATCCTTGATTTGTATTGGCCGCAAATTGACCCAACGGATGCTGGTGGACAATTTCATGACCGCGGGAGTCAGTATCGTACAGCAATTTTTTATCATGATGAGATGCAAGCACAACTGGCTGAAGCATCAAAACAACGCGTAGCTAGCAGTGGTTTATTTACCGCCCCTATTGTGACGGAAATATTACCAGCGACAACTTTTTATCCAGCGGAAGATTATCATCAAGACTACTACAAAACACATAAAGAAGATTACGAAGCGGACCGACAGAGATCAGGCCGTGATGACTTTATTAAAGACCATTGGAAAAAGTGATGGGGATAAATAAGTAGTTTCGTTCACTAAGAGAAAAATGAAAATAAGCATCCTTTGCGTCTATTACAATTATTGTTTGTTGCACATATCAAATGGATATGAAGAAAAACAGAAATATATTACCCCTAAAACACCGACACAAGGGCTGAGATTAACAGATGAAAATTTATATTAAAGATATTATTTGTATGTGTAATCTAAAAGGCATTGCTAAAAAGCAGTGCCTTTAATTATTAATGCTAGTCATTTTTCATATTAACTAGTACAGCTTGTTACTTTAAAATTAGGGCTTTTACAAGCCCCCACTTCAAAACTCGTTAGAGTTTAAGTGGTGGGTAATTGACTCAGGTCTCTAGTCCCTTTTGTATAGACCATATAAGAAACCAAACAAAACAACTAAAAACCCTGGATATATTAGAAGTCCACCTCTAGTTGTGGTTGTAGTATCCAGTGTAATGATTGCACCTATCAATATAATACTTATTCCCAATAACATTATTCTTGTTGAATGCATAAGGCACCTCCTATAGCCATACCCCTCTTAAATAATTACGTTAGATGAATAAGTTTCTATATTTAGTTTAACATAATATTTTCTTTTATTTATCAAATTTTCAATATTTTTAAAAGGATTACTTTACTAATTTTTTGCGCTTACCCATAAACAATAGGAGGTTATTCCACCTCCTATTGTTATCATATTTAAGCTGATATTTCCAACGCATATTTTAGTTTTCTCTGAATTAACGAAACAACGTAGAAGATTATCTTACTTTTGTTCATACACTTTTTACAGTTACCCGCCCAACATTGAATCAGGATGGCTATTGAGATCAACACATTACCACTCGGTAACCTCATCCCGGTCTCCTTTATTATTACCTTTTTTCGCAAAACGTCGGGTGAGTTCTCGTTTGACATCGGTTAATTCAACGCCGGTATCTTCCATCAAGACAAAGGTGTGATAAATCAGATCACTTATTTCTAACGTCATTTCTTCTTTATCTGCATTTTTAGCGGCAATAATAACTTCGCCAGCTTCTTCGATTAATTTCTTGCTTATTTTATCGACCCCTTTATTAAATAAGTAGTTCGTGTAGGAACCTTCTTTTGGGTCAATTTTTCGTTCTTTAATCTCATCAATCAAGGTATGAAAAATATTTGGATCAATCGATTGATCGTCGTGATTTTCTCTCACATGATTGAAAAAGCATGATTCTCGACCTGTATGACAGGCCGGGCCATTTTTTTCAACTTCAATCAGTAAGGTATCTTGATCACAATCAAGCGTGATGGATAGCACTTTTTGGGTATGACCAGACGTGGCCCCTTTATGCCATAATTCTTCACGTGAGCGTGAGTAAAAGACCGTTTCGTTTGTTTCTAATGTTTTTTGGTAAGCCTCTTCGTTCATATAGGCCAGCATTAACACATCTTTTGTTTCATAATCAATAATCACCGCTGGGACAAGTCCTTTAGAAAAATCAGGTTTCACGAACAAGCACTCCTTTCTTGACACAGGCATCTTTTACATCTTTGACACGATAAGCCTCTTCATGAAAAATTGAGGCCGCAAGGCCTGCCGAGACATCGGTTGCTTGGAATACTTCGGTAAAGTGATCCGGATGCCCAACGCCACCTGAGGCAATGACAGGAATGCGCACCGCATCGACAATTGCTTGTGTCAGTGGTAAATCAAAACCAGTTTTTACCCCATCTGCATCAACACTTGTCAGTAATATCTCTCCTGCACCTAATGATTCGACTTGTTTTGCCCATTCAATGGCATCTAGACCCGCATCTTTAGAACCACCATGGGTCATCACATGCCAACCATCATCAAATCGCTTGGCATCGATCGCAACGACAATACACTGGTTACCGAATCGTGCACTTGCTTCTTTTACAAGATTTGGTTCGTGCACGGCAGCTGAATTAATGCCGACTTTGTCAGCGCCTGCTTGTAGGAGACGATTTACATCTTCAATCGAGCGGACACCCCCACCAACGGTAAATGGGACATGAATATTTTTAGCGGTCCTTTCAACAATATCAACCATCGTCTGTCTGGCTTCATTTGTCGCAGAAATGTCTAGAAAGACGATCTCATCAGCGCCCTGTTCAGAATAACGCTTCGCCATGTCAACGGGGTCACCTAATTCACGCAGTCCAACAAAATTTACACCCTTTACAACTTTTCCGTTTTTAACGTCAAGACAAGGAATGATTCGTTTGGCGATCATAGCTTCACCGCCTCGGATAAATCGATGGCTCCTTGATAAATGGCTTTACCCACAATCGCTTCTTCAATGCCAATCGCTTTTAGTGCTTCTAAATCACTTATTTTACTAATGCCACCACTGGCAACAATCGTTGCGTCAACAGCCTTGTTTAAGGCGTCTAACTGATCAATACTTGGCCCTGTCATGGTGCCGTCTTTTGAAATATCAGTAAAGACAATGGTCTCTACGCCAAGGGCCACCATTTCTTTAGCAAAGGTAATATAATCTTTATCAGAAACTGTCTCCCAACCATGCGTTGCCACGCGCTTATCTTTCGCATCAATGCCAACAACAATCTGTTTCTTGTAAAGAGCGACCGCTTCTTTTAAAAAGTCAGGACTCTCAATCGCCGCCGTACCTAACACAATCCGGTCGACACCTAGAGTGACAAGCTCTTCAACTTCTTTCATTGAGCGAATGCCCCCGCCAACTTCAATCGGCACAGTTGAATGTTCAACCAAGGTTTTAATTAAGGGGTATTGGCGCTTATTGGGATCTCTTGCCCCATCTAAGTCAACAATATGGACAATCTCAGCCCCATTCTCGATAAAGGTTTCAAGTTGTTTGATTGGGTCTTTCGCGACTTGTTCTGACTTGTTAAAATCGCCTTGATACAGTCTCACGCACTGTCCATTTAGTAAATCAATCGCTGGTAATATTTTCATCGTTTCACCTCATTTAAAAATGTTTGAATAATGTCTGAGCCTACGTCGGCGCTTTTCTCTGGGTGGAATTGGATGCCGAAAATATGCCTGAGCGCACAATCGCCGTAATCGCTTCCCCGTAGTTACTTTTGGCGACGATATAGCGATCATCCGTCTCCGCTTGATACGTATGCACAAAATAAACAAAGGTTTGTTCAAAAGATTTGAAAGCAGGATGCATATCAGAGATCTTTAGCTGGTTCCAACCGACATGCGGCAGAATATAATCGGTATTAATCTTTCTTACGGTACCAGGGATGAGGTTTAACCCTTTCGCTACCTCTCCTTCTGTGCCCTCTGAAAACAACAGCTGCATCCCTAAACAAATGCCTAAGAATGGTTTTGTTTTGGCTAAGTCAATCAATAAATCATATAAATCGCGCGAGTAAATCTCTTTCATCGCTGCTTGAAACGAACCAACACCAGGTAAGACAATGATATCAGCTTGATATAATGTGGCCTTGTCATCGGTTACGACAACTGTCTCTCCAAGCTTTTCAAAAGCATGTCTCACACTTAATACATTTCCCATGCCATAATCGACAATCGCAATCATTCAAGCAGCCCCTTCGTTGAATTAACCCCTTTAATTTCAGGATTAATTTTAATAGCTTGGGAGAGCGCTTGACCGAGTGCTTTAAAAATCGCTTCAATTTTATGGTGTGTATTTATTCCATACAAAACACGTGCGTGCAGTGTGATACCAGCATGAACCATAAAGCTTGTAAAAATTCGCGCACAAGTTCTGTGTCGAAATTGCCTAATGTCTCATTCGTGAACTCAGCATCTAACACGAGGTAAGGTCGACCGCTAATATCAAGGGACACAAACCCTAGCGCTTCGTCCATTGGTACGTAAGCTGTTCCATAGCGATTAATCCCGACTTTATCACCTAGGGCTTCTTTAAATAATTGACCGATGACAATTCCAACATCTTCAACCGTATGGTGACTATCAATATGTAAGTCGCCATCTGCCTTTACTTCAAGCGAAAAGCGTCCGTGTGAAGCAAAGAGTGTCAACATGTGATCAAAAAAACCAACCCCCGTATCGATTGAAACGGGTGCTTGTGCATCTAAATTAAGGGAAACATCGATGGATGTTTCATATGTTTGTCGTTGTTTTGTACTTTTACGCATGTTCATTCCTCTTTTCTTTATCCATCAATTAATCTTCAAATCGCTTAATGACCGCTTCAGCATGACCATCCAATTGTTCTTCTCTGGCGATTGTGACAACGTCATTTTTCGCTAGTTGTAGCGCCTCTTTCGAGTAATATAAAAACGTCGTTTTCTTAACGAAATCATCAACAGATAAACCAGATGAGAATTTTGCTGTACCTGATGTTGGTAAGACATGATTAGGTCCAGCGTAATAGTCACCAAGTGATTCCGGTGTGTAATGACCTAAGAACACGCTGCCGGCATGCTTAATATAGCGTAAATAATCAAGTGGTTGATCCACTTGAATTTCTAGGTGTTCAGGTGCTAGTATGTTAGACAATTCAAATGCTTCATCAAGGGAAGCGACATAGACGAGTCCTCCTAAATCCCTTAAGGCTTTTTCGGCAATCTCAACCCTTGGTAACACGCTTAACTGCTTTTCAAGTGCTCGTGTTGTCTCATCAATGAGTTCTTTTGATGTGGTAAACAAATAGGCACGTGCTAACGTATCGTGTTCTGCTTGGGCAATTAAATCACTAGCAATATGTTTCGCTTGTGCGGTTTCATCGGCAATAATCGCGACCTCTGACGGTCCAGCGACCATATCTATGCCGACATCACCGAATACGAGGGACTTTGCAGCGGCGACGTAAGCATTACCAGGTCCGACAATTTTATCAACTTTCGGTAATGATTCTGTTCCGTAGCTTAGACCGGCAATGGCTTGAATCCCACCAACTTTATAAATATCCGTTACCCCGGCAATATCCGCGGCTACAAGTAGAATAGGATTGATGGTCTCGCCGAAACGCTCAGGTGTCACCATGATGACGTTGGTCACGCCTGCTAAAACAGCCGGAATCGCATTCATCAACACCGATGACGGGTAACAAGCGGTACCACCAGGCACGTAAATACCGACATTCTCAATTGGCGTGTACAACTGTCCGGATACAATGTCTTTATCATGCTGCATAAATCGTGATTCTTTCAATTGTTTTTGGTGAAAGCTTCGGATATTGTCCGCGGCACGTTTCAATGCATCGATAACATCTGGTTTAATCTGATCCCAAGCAGCTTGTCGCTCCTCATTAGAAACTTTTAAGTCACCTTCTAACTTGCCATCAAATTTTTCAATGTAGTAAAATAACGCCTCATCTTTATCCCGCGAATATGTTTAATGACATCTTTAGCCACTTGTTCAATGTGTTCTTTTTGTTCATTAGGTGCTTTGTTGATGCTTAAGTTGGGCAAGAAAACTTTCTTTATCTAGAATGTTAATCATGCTCGTTTCCTCCATTCGGCTTAAGACGGTCAATCACGGGCTTTAGCTCTTCTCGTTTAATCTTCAAGGCAGAACGATTGGCAATCAGTCTCGCACTAAATTGCATAAACTCTTCTTCAACGACTAAGCCGTTTTCTTTAAGGGTATTACCTGTTTCTACAATATCTACAATCGCATCCGACAAACCTAAAATAGGTGCTAGTTCAACGGACCCTTCTAATTTGATAATATCAACAGACTCACCTTTCTCTTTATAGAAAGCTTTGGTGATACCGGTATATTTACTCGCAATGCGTTTTTTTCCATTTGACCAGACTTTTCCTTCCTCGGTGGCTACTGCCATGCGGCAAGCACCAAAAGGGAGCGGGAATAAGTCAAACACATCAGGTTGACATTCAGCTAAGATATCGCCGCCGACAATGCCTAAGTCAGCAATGCCGTACTGGACATAGGTTGCGACGTCTGGTCCTTTAGCAAAAATGAATTGAAAATCGTCCGTATCAACCCGTAATTTTCGCCCTTTATCCGTTAAAGGCTCAATATCGTAACCTAACGATTGATAGTAGTTTAAAAATTGCTTTTCTAAACGCCCTTTTGTTAGCGCAATAACTGGCTTCACTTCGCTCCCTCATTTCTTAAATCGATGATTGTTTCGTAATCTTTTTCGTTCGGTTCACTATAGACGACATCAACGATTTTGTCGGTCATAGTGCGTCGTTTTAGTTCTGCGAGTACGTGCGTCTCTTCTGATGCGATAATCGCTACACGAGAGAGCTCTTCCACTTGAACAGACCCTGCAAGTACATCGACATCAAAAGCTAAGCCAATCGCTTGTATCGACTGATTAAATTGTTGATACAATTTATCGTACCGTCCTCCAGAGAAACATTCTTCTCCACTTGTTGTTAAGTAACCTCTAAACATCGTTCCGCTATAATAAGGCAATTGTTTGACACGACCTAAATCAACAATGGTTTGATCTATTCCCAGTTGTTCCAGAACGTTGACTAATTGAGTCAACTCTTTTATGATGGTCACAATCGTATCATCATCTTGATATTTAACTTTATAGCGGTCAAGAATTGAGACATCACCATAGGCATCAATCAGATCCAAGAGTTGTTGTTGGACCGCGTATTGTTTTGCGTGAGATCCTTTACAACGTCTTGACGCTTATCGTGCATCGCTTGACGCAGTTTCGTCTCTTCATCTGGTGTGAGTGATAGTGGGGCAATCATTGTTTCATAAATGCCGGTATGACCAAGTTCGATGACATAGTCCGAGACATCAACAGCTGATAAGTAGTCAATCGCAAAACATAGTGTTTCTATCTCGCCCTCAATCGGAGCCGTACGAATCATCTCAATGCCTGCTTGTCTACTTTCAATACCGTCTTTATCTTGGGTAAACACAGAACCTTGATAGAACCATTTTGATTCTTTTGGATTCAGTTTCATCAGAGCTCTAGCGATAGCAGTCGTCCAATCAGGACGGAGAACTTCAATCGCACCTTCTCGGTCAAACCACTTTAATAACTGTTGAAAAGGCATTCCAACATGTGGATTCGTAAAAGTATCCGCATATTCTATCACCGGTGTTTCAATCGCTTTAAATCCGCGAGAAACCGCGACATCATTAAAGATTTGGTATACGTGTTGTTTTTTTAGTAGGATCTTGCCAATTTGATCTTGACTGCCATCAGGTAAAAACATACTGTCACATCCGTTTCTTTATTACTCTACCACTTTAGCGCGATAAAGTATTGATCGTGTTATTAATTTAACATTATTTTATGAACTGGTCAACAATTTTCTCTTTTCTAATTGTTCAGTTAATTATATCATACATAATAGAAGGAGGTTTTTAAATGTCTAATTTAGGAGATTTTCATATCCATACCCCATTTTGTCCACACGGAACAACCGATTCATTGAGTCAGTATGCAGAAAAAGCATGCGCATTAGGGTTAACAGCTATCAGTTTCACTGAGCACGCCCCACTACCTAACGGGTTTATCGATCCAACCCCAGACCAGGATAGCGGCATGAGCCCAGACCAAGTAGACGCTTATATTCAAGCGGTTCAAGCAATAAAAGAAACGTATAAAAACCGACTGACCATTCATCTTGGGTTTGAAGTCGATTACATTGAAGGATTTGAAGAGGACATCAGCCATTTTCTTGACACCTATGGTGACGTGATTGATGATGCGATTTTATCCGTGCATATGCTAAAGGACCACACAGGTAAGTTTCATTGTCTTGATTTTAGTTCGGAGGCTTTTGGTGAGTTAGTAACAGTGTTCGGATCAGTCGAAGCGGTCTATCATGCTTATTTTCAAACGATTGAACGATCTGTCTGTAGTGATTTAGGTAAGTTTAAGCCGTCACGTATCGGTCATATCACCCTTGTTGAAAAGTTTAAGAAAGTGTATCCTTATACGTATTCACAGGCTATGATGCAACAGATTGACTGCTTATTATCATTAATAAAAAAAGAAGGTTATAGTCTAGATGTCAATACCGCTGGTTTATTTAAACCCCATTGCGGTACGCTTTACCCTAATCCAACGGTGTTAAAACTTGCCAAAGAAAAACAAATTCCTTTACGGCTAGGTTCCGATGCCCATCAAGCATCTGACGTTGGTCGTCGCTTTCAGTTAAGTTTAATTGAATGAATGATCTAGACAAAAGTCAAACAGCCGTGAATGGTTATAGCCATTCACGGCTGTTTTGTATATGATCCAATGGTATTATAACAGATCTAACGGTTATTTATCTTCTTTAAATGGCGCTTCATAGGTTGTTTCTTTATAAACATTGATGACATCGCCAACTTGATCTGTGTCCAATACAAATGAGCCGTTACTATAACGGTCACTTAATGATAAGGCCATGGGGTGGTGGACACTACGGTCACCACTGATTGTTTCAAGTACGATTTGTTCAAGGTTACTACACTCTAAAAATCCAATGACACGGTGTGGTTTCCCTTTTAATTCACGCAACATGATTTGTCCACGGTTCGCTCGTTTGGCTGTTTCAAACAACGACAGCGCCATACGTTTCATGGCCCCGCGCTGTGTGACTAAGGTGAAGAATGTGTCATCATCATCCCCTGACATCACTAGACCACTGACGACATGTTCATCTTGTTTCAGTTGAATCGCTTTAACACCAGCAGCACGTTGGCCTACAGGAGAGATTTCAGCCTCGTTATAACGAAGACCGTAGCCGCGATTTGAGACGACGAACACATCTTGTAAGCCGTTTGAACGGTAAACGCTAATCACTTCATCGCCCTTTTTTAGTCCGGTCGCAATGAGTGGTTTTGAATAACGACTGGCTTCGTATTGTTTTAATTCTGAACGTTTGACCATGCCGTCTTTTGTAAAGAAAATCAAATACTCTGAGGTGTTAAAGTCTCTTATTGGCATCGCTTCAATAATCTTTTCACCTTGGTCTAAACCGACTAAATGAGAGGCGTGCTGGGCGAGGTCTTTCCAACGAATATCTGGTAAAGTATGCACCGGCGCATAAATATATTTGCCGCGATTCGTAAACATTAACATTGTATCGGTTGTATTGACTTCATAGAGCCCAACTAAATGGTCTTCTTCTTTCATCGCTAAATCCGCGCCATTGGAGCTTGATAAGATCTTAAGCTTGTCCGCTTAATATAGCCATCATGCGTTACAGAAACTAAGACATCTTCACTCGCAATCATCACTTCTAAATTGATTTTTAGTTCTTCCACTTCTTTTTCAATCGTCGTTAAACGCTCGGTGTTGAAACGTTTCTTCAAGTCTTTTAAGTCTTTTTTGATCACGTTATCTAATGTCTGATCATCGGTCACAATTTTTTCTAACCGACTCATTTCTTTTGTCAGGGCCTCAAGTTCTTGTTGAAGAGCGGTAATATCTGTATTTGTTAGACGATATAATTGTAAATTGACGATCGCTTCGGCTTGTTCTTCAGTAAATTGATAAGCCTGTTTAATGCGGGTTTTCGCGTCTTTTTTATCGTTACTTTGACGGATTGTTTGAATTAATTCATCTAATACTGAAATCGCTTTGATTAACCCCTCAACGATATGGTGACGAGTTTTAGCTTTATTTAAATCGAACTTAGCTGCTCGTCTAATCACATGACGTTGGTGTTTAATATAAGCTTCTAACATATCAATCAGTGACATAAGCTTTGGCGTTTTATCAACGATCGCAACCATATTAAAGTTGTAGGTTATTTGTAAATCAGTATTTTTATAAAAGAAATTCAAAATCCCTTCACTATCAGCTTCTTTTTTGAGTTCTATCACAATGCGCATCCCCGTACGATCGGTTTCGTCACGAATCTCAGCCACACCTTCTACTTTACGGTCGAGTTTTAACTCATCCATCCGTTTAACTAGGTTGGCTTTATTAACTTCATAAGGAATTTCAGTGATAACGATTTGTTCACGCTTGCTACGTAACGTTTCAATCTCACATCTACCTCTGACAACGACTTTTCCTTTACCGGTACGGTAAGCTTGTTTAATACCATCTTCCCCTTGAATAATCCCACCTGTTGGAAAATCCGGTCCTGGAATGAATCGCATTAACTCATCGATTGTCACATCAGGTGCATCAATTTTCTTAATAACCGCATCAATGACTTCATTTAAGTTATGAGGCGGGATATCGGTCGCATAACCAGCAGAGATTCCGGTTGATCCGTTAACAAGTAAATTAGGAAAACGCGCTGGTAAAACGACAGGTTCATGGTTGGTATCATCAAAGTTTGGAATGAATTCAACCGTCTCTTTGTCAATATCACGCAGTAATTCACTGGCAATTGACGCCAGACGCGCTTCAGTATAACGCATAGCTGCGGGTGGGTCTCCGTCAACACTCCCGTTATTCCCATGCATTTCCACAAGCACATTGCGTACTTTCCAGTCTTGCGATAATCGTACCATGGCTTCATAAACTGAGCTATCACCGTGTGGGTGATAGTTCCCAATCACAGTACCAACCGTTTTGGCTGACTTTCTAAACCCTTTTTCATGGGTATTTCCTTCTTTATGCATTGCATAAAGGATCCGGCGCTGGACCGGTTTAAGTCCATCACGCGCATCAGGTAACGCTCGGTCTTGAATAATATATTTACTATAACGACCAAAACGGTCGCCAATCACTTCTTCTAATGGTAAATCTAAAAATTGCTCACGTTGTGGCAAGGTTCTTCCTCCTTAACTCGATACTTACTTATGATTCGGTATGAATATTCTCATTTTCGATAATGTTTGTTTCTTCATCTAAGCCAAATTGCACATGTGATTCAATCCATTTACGACGCGGCGCTACTTTATCTCCCATAAGCGTTGTGACACGGCGCTCAGCTCGAGCTAAGTCATCAATTGTCACGCGAATCAATGTACGAGATTCGGGGTTCATGGTTGTGTCCCAAAGTTGATCAGCATTCATCTCACCTAAACCTTTATAACGCTGTAAAATGTATCCAGATTTTAATTCTTTAATTATTTCTTTCATTTCTTCGTCACTCCATGCGTAACGAATAGTTTCTTTTTTTCCTTTACCTTTTGAGATCTTATAGAGTGGTGGTAAGGCGATGTAGATTTTACCTGCATCAATCAGTGGACGCATATACCGATAGAAAAACGTGAGTAAGAGCACTTGAATATGAGCGCCATCTGTATCGGCATCTGTCATAATAATGACTTTGTCATATTGGGCATCGTCAACATCAAAGTCAGCTCCTACCCCGGCACCAATCGTGTGTATAATCGTGGAAATTTCCTCGTTTTTAAAGACATCTTCTAGTTTTGTCTTCTCTGTGTTTACAACTTTCCCTCGCAATGGTAAGACCGCTTGGAACTTCCGGTCTCGTCCTTGTTTAGCTGACCCACCAGCCGAGTCACCCTCCACGAGATACAGTTCATTCTTTTTTGGATTGCGCGACTGCGCTGGCGTTAATTTACCACTGAGTAAGGCATCTTTTCGTTTTTTCTTTTTGCCTGTTCGAGCATCGTCACGTGCCCGGCGAGCCGCCTCACGTGCTTCTTTAGCACGAATCGCCTTTTTCAATAAGGACTGGGCAAGTTCAGCATTTTCTTCTAAGAAATAGCTCAATTGTTCACTAATGACAGTGTCAACAGCCGTTCGTGCCTCACTTGTACCCAGTTTTCCCTTTGTTTGACCTTCAAACTGGAGTTTTTCTTCAGGAATTCTAACGCTAACAATACTTGTAAATCCTTCCCGAATATCACTTCCATCTAAATTTTTATCTTTATCTTTGAGTAAATTAATTTTGCGTGCATATTCATTAAAGACGCGGGTGACGCCAGCTTTAGCCCCTGCTTCATGCGTCCCGCCATCCTTCGTTCGAACATTGTTGACAAAACTTAAAATGCTCTCAGTGTAGCCATCATTGAACTGAAAACTAAAATCGACTTCAATGCCGTTATGTTCACCTTCAAAGGCGACGACGTCATGTAAGACATCTTTATCTTCATTTAAGTATGTAACAAAAGCTTTTAGTCCTTCTGGATAGACGTATTCTTCCGTAACATCATGCCGTTTGTCGATTAAGGTAATGTTGATTCCTTTCAATAAAAAGGCCGATTCACGCAGGCGTTCTGATAGAATGTCAAATTGAAATGTTGTTGTTGAAAAAATAGTTGGATCTGGTTTAAAGTGAATGGTCGTCCCTGTCTGTTTTGTCTTTCCGATTTCTATTAAGTCACCATCAGACTTACCGCCGTTTGAGAACGATTGTTGCATGATTTTACCGTCACGTTTAATGGTGACCGTTAAACGTTCAGATAAAGCATTAACAACCGATGCACCTACCCCGTGGAGACCACCAGACGTCTTATAACCGCCTTGACCAAACTTACCCCCAGCATGTAAGACAGTTAAAATAACTTCAGGTGTGGACTTCCCTGATTTATGCATACCAATCGGCATTCCGCGGGCTTCATCAGTCACGGTAATGCTGTTATCTTGTTCAATCGTCACGGTTATTTTTTCTCCAAAGCCCGCGAGCTTCATCGACGGCGTTATCAACAATCTCATAAACGAGATGGTGCAAGCCGCGGGCATCGGTTGAACCGATATACATCCCTGGTCTTTTTCTAACGGCTTCTAAGCCTTCTAATACTTGAATTGAATCATCGGTATAATTATTTGTTCGTGTCAACGTTCTTTTTCCCCTTCCAATTGGTGATCGTTCAATCACCAAATAACGAACTGTTGTTTGAATAAGCTCATAAAGTATAGCATGACTGTTTTGAAAAAGACAAGTGTCCCTTTAATCCATGACTTCATAATACTTTACTTTGATACAGGTATCCATAATAAGTTTCACTTGATCATGATAGCGCTTAAATACACCTTCATCATAAATACCAAGTTGCGCCCAGACAACGGGGGCTTCAATGGCTATCGCTTCTTTCACGATATCTTCAAGAAAAATCGTTTTTCTAAACACATTAACGATATCAACTGGCTCATCAATATCCGATAAGGATGAGACACTGGCTTCCCCAAGCGCTTCGTTAATGGTTGGGTTTACGGGAATAATTTTGTAGCCTTGTTGCTGCATCAGCTTACTTACTTGATACGATGTGCGGTGTGGTTTATCCGATAATCCTACCACGGCAATCGTTTGACTTTCTGTCAACAGACGCTTAAATGTTTGATTGGATGTTTGTTCAGTATACATATCGTCACCTCTTATATTTGAATTTTTTTACTGTTATAATGGCGTCACCTTTAGTTTAAGCCTTTTTTTAGTGTTTGGTCAAATTGAGATGATTTTTCGAACGAATGAAAAGTTAAATCTGTCCACAACTCACACACAATGACACATTGAAACCGACGGAGAAAAGTTTAGCACCTGGTCTTAAAATGCTTTTACTAAGAGTGAAAACATGTTACAATAAAGCGATGAATCTGTATGAAAAGAGGAACTTAATATGCTCTATTATGTGTTATTTATTATTTTAGCTTATTTACTCGGGTCTATTCCGTCGGGATTGATCGTTGGTAAAGTCTTTTATCAAACCGATATTAGAGAACATGGCAGTGGAAATCTTGGCGCAACCAATACTTTTCGTGTTTTAGGTAAAAAAGCCGGTATTGCCGTCACGATAAGTGATGTACTTAAAGGGACCTTCAGTATCGCTCTTCCTTTTTTCTTTAGTCCGATTGAAGTAAATTTACTTGTCATTGGTGTTTTCAGTGTCATTGGACATATGTACCCCATCTTCGCTGGATTTAAAGGTGGTAAAGCTGTCGCAACATCTGGTGGTCTTGTCTTAGGATTAAGTCCGTTATTATTCTTCATCATTTTAGCGACCTTTTTCGTATTACTTTACACCACTAAATATGTGTCATTGTCATCAATTGTGACGAGTTTTATTGCGGTAATGACGTCCTTGGTGATGTCTCGCTTTGATTTACTGATTTTAACGGCGGTGTTACTGACGTTTATTGTCTATCGTCATATTCCTAACATTAAACGTATCATCAACAAAACAGAACCAAAAATTACTTGGATGTAACCATGGAACGCACGTGTAAACGTGCGTTTTTTTGTTGTCAATCGCCTAACAGATAAAGAAAGTTAAGTTAAATAGATTGAAACTAACCGTGACTCTTAGTATACTCTTTAAATAAGAGAGAGAACCGAAAGGGGATGCATTACCCATGACCCAATATAAAAAACAGTTACCAGAAAAACAAGAACGACACCGCTTATTTGGTTCGGTTTCACCTGGTAAACGGACAAAACCAACAGAAAAAGACGAGATGGCTGATTTACAAAATACGCAAAATGACTTCTTATTTCACATAGATGCCGTAGGCATTACAAATGTCACCCATCCGATTAACATCCACGGTGAGATGGAACCGACGATACAAACGTCAGTCGCTAAATTTACGATGACATCCTCAATAGTCCAACAAAGTAAAGGGACGAATATGTCACGATTTACTGAACAACTAGAAGCGTATTATCAACAACAGCGCTTAAAGACTAATTTAGAAGACTTAAAAGCTTTTACGAAAGAATTGAGTTCGCGACTTAAAACAACCGATGCGACGATTGAGGTGACGGTGCCATATTTTTATCAACAACGCGGCCCTCATTCTCAGTTACAAGGTTTAAATCACGTGGATCTCACAATCAAGGTGACGTATGACACAGCATCTGGTTTTACTATCCACGTTGGCTTAGCGGCAACGATTACGACGCTATGCCCGTGTTCAAAAGAAATAAGCGAGTACAGTGCGCATAATCAACGCGGCATTGTGTCGATTACGACGGAACTTGATCCCTCATTTGATGAAACAGCTGGCGACTGGAAAAAGCGGTTGTTAGATATGGCTGAATCTAATGCGAGCGCACGGATTCATCCGGTGTTGAAACGGACAGATGAAAAAGTTGTGACCGAACATGCGTATGAAAATCCTCGGTTCGTTGAAGATATGGTGCGGTTAGTGAGCGCTGATTTATATGAATGGGATGATGTACTTGCCTTTAAAGTGACGTGTCGTAATGAAGAATCGATTCATTTACACGATGCCATCGCATCAATCACTTACGATAAACGAGCTGAAAAACGATGATAAAAAAGTTCCTACTTTCGATGATACGCTTTTACCGTAAATATATTAGCCCGACAAAACCGCCGAGCTGCCGGTTTCAACCGACTTGTTCAAGTTATGGTTTAGAAGCGATTGAACGATTTGGTGCTTTAAAAGGCGGTTATATGACAATCAAACGGGTATTAAAGTGTCACCCCTTTCACCCAGGTGGCTTTGATCCGGTGCCGATAAAAGATGAAAATCAAAAAAAGTATCATAATCATACCAATCACTAATGAAACAGGAGCGTGTAGCTTTTAATATAACGATATAGAGTCATATTAAATAACTTCAAGACAAAAAGACAGGTCTTCACCTGTCTTTTTGTCTTATTGATATGAAATACGTAAACAATTAAAGATATTTATTTAAGTCATCTACTGTCTCGATCTGATGAAAGTCATTTACCATTGTTTCAAGCGTTTGGTCGTCTAACTGTCGTAGCTTATTTTTTGTTTCTTCAGG
This sequence comes from Halolactibacillus sp. JCM 19043, assembly GCF_001310395.1. Classification (NCBI taxonomy): domain Bacteria; kingdom Bacillati; phylum Bacillota; class Bacilli; order Caryophanales; family Bacillaceae; genus Halolactibacillus; species Halolactibacillus sp. JCM 19043. The sequence goes on along the minus strand of NZ_BAXD01000023.1, from coordinate 231 downwards.
CAAGTACTCAATTTTTTGACTGAGGAAGGTCAACAATGTCTTCGCAATACCTTCTTGCTTACCTTCTTCTTTACCTTCTTCTCGTAACACATCAGCAATGGTCTTCATAACATCACTCCCCCAAGGATAGACTTGTTCTAATATTTTTACTATATCACGGATATCATTTTTTGTGAATGCATCACTTACATTAAAAATATACCGCATCAACGTTTCAAAATAGGCGATACC
>NZ_BAXD01000022.1:0-56080 GCF_001310395.1 Halolactibacillus sp. JCM 19043 | reverse complement strand
GTTATTTTATATGCTTTAAACGTTTCGCTTCTTGATCACGCCATGTTAGTAACTTGTTCTCTACCCAATATTTATCGTTTGTAGTAATTCTATTGTCTCCGGCTTCACGCATTGCTGCAGTTGTGATGTCTGATGTTGTAATAAGTCGTGCAAGTATACAGTTGTGATTTTTCTTTGCTGTATTCAATTCTCTAATGATTTTAACGTCTACTTGCTGTTTAGTATACTTTTTAATTTGGACTGCTTCTCTCGCTTGATCTTTCTCGCTCCATATTATTAAATCAATACCACCGTCAGCTCCTTCTTTTGTTTCTTCAGGTTTTTGACCTTTAGCTTCAAAGTAGTAATAGCAGAGTCTTTCAAATTCACGCCATGTTAGCTTCTCAAACGGAAGAGTTAATATTTCTTTTTTAGCTCTTAATTGATTGTGATTCTTTTTAGGAGTGTTCTTTGTTGATTTTTTACTCACCGTCTTAGAGGTTGTGGCTTTTTTTTTTGTTTTACGCTTTGATTTCTTTACAGGAATAAGTGAACCGATACCATGCCCTAGAAATACCGCAAGCAATAACCCTCCGAAGATATAAATAGCCGGATCAATAGTGTCTTTTAACGGTTCATAAAGAAAAAAACCAATAGTAATAAATATAAATGTCAGTATGCTTTTAAGATCTCTAACTTGTTTCTTTGTCATTTTCTACTCCTTTGTGTTTGATTGTAATTTACATAATTATCGTGTACTTTAGTTAACCTCTCAAAATGAGAGAGGTTAACGGTATTATTACTTAATCTAGACTACTTCTTGCTAATGTCGTATGATTTTCTATCATCACTACATTCGTTAAATTAACAATCATGTCTTTGTATTTGATATTCATAGTTTAGCATATACCTCATTAATTTGTAAGTATTATACAGAGAATGAACTATATTTCTTTTTTATAGTGATTAGAGAAGATATTGATAAAATATTGTTATCATAATGGAATTAAAGTTATTCTATTTGTAAAATCAGATATTTGTGTGATGATAGGATTTAATTAAAATAATTTACGTAACTAAGGTAATCATTCATGGGGTTAGCTAATTAGTATGAATGACTGGCATAAGAAGCTACTATAAGTTTTAAACTTAATCATTTCTCGGAGCTCTAACTACATTTGTTTACTTTGTTGAAGCAGTTTCGATTCCCCTGTTCGCTCCCATTCTTCCACCATTTCATAAGCTTTTTCAGGAGAAAATCCTTTTCCAACAAGAACGCCCATTAGGATAAATTCTTGAAGTATGTGGGTCATGTTTACACCTTTTTTATAATCCTCTAATCCTTCTTCTACTAAAAACTGCGTGTGCATGATCCATTCATCGGGTGTTTTGCCGAATATTGTACCATTGTGGTGGCTGTGATGGTGCTCTTTCTCCATTGCATCTTGCTTTGTTGGGTGAACCGTATTAAATGGGTGATTAGGTGGCGCATAAATTGAATATAATCTTAGAGGACTATTACCTATATTGATAATATTATGCCAAGTGCCGGCAGGTATAATAATGGCAGAATCGTCTTGAATCGTTCTCCTAAAGTCCATCGTATTTTTACTGCTACCCATCTCAACTACTCCAAATCCTTGTTCCACTCGTAAAAACTGATCAACATTTGGATGCATTTCTAAACCAATATCCTCACCAACACCGATACTCATCAACGTTACTTGAAGGTGCTCACCAGTCCATAAAGTGGTCCGAAATGTTTGATTTTGTCTGGTCGCTTGATTGATATCTATCACGAATGGATTTGGTCCATAATCCGTTAATCTCATATTTCTATAACCATCAATTAAATAGCTATTATAATGACCAGTGTTGTCTGTTACGGGATATGGATACCTCGGATAAACAGATGTTCTTTCATATGAATGTGTGCCTGCATAAGCGTTATAGGGGGGTGATAAGACTGTCCGTACGTATAAGGGAAATAAGACATGTTCTCAATCCTTTCATCATTTCATTAACGTTTCTAAATTATCATATGCATATGATAATATTTTGCGCATTTGAAATATGAATATTGTGGATTTAATTAAACAAGTAATAGAGCATGTCGTTAAATTCACTTCTATTTACTCATGAATTATGCGATACTTTAATTACATTTCGATAAGAAAGGTGTTATTTATGGACTTACAACAAACACTACTAAAAAAGGGTTACACAAAGGCGGCAGAGCTACTTGAATCTTTAACTGTAAGCGATCATTTTATTAAAGATATGCAAGCTATTTTAACAACCTGTTTGACTTCCCGAGAAGAGCTGGCGTATGATATTTATGTTTTGTATACACAATTGATGAGCGTTGAGACATTTGAAAAACAATATACCGAGATACTTGTTCGTGATTTGACTATCGTCCTTTTAGAAATGTTAAACCCAACAAATGGATCAGTCGATCTTTTTTTAAGTGATAATCAAGAAGAAGAGGCGATAGCCTTGTACCAACAAGCAGTAAATGGTCATGCGGATGCACAAGTAGCCCTCGCTCATTTTTATAAATCGATTGACCGTGATCAATGGGCATTTGACTGGTTTAAACATGCAGCTGAGCTTGGCAATGCTGATGCTTATTACTGGCTAGGAAATGAGTATTTTGTCGGTCAAGTTGTGCAACATGATCTTGAACAAACATTTCTTAACTATAAGAGAGCGGCTGAATTAGGACATGGTGATGCCTTAAATAATTATGCTGATATGTACTTACGGGGTGAGTACGTAGAGAAAGATGAAGAAAAGGCGCTTATGATTTTTAAACAAGCCGCTGATAAAAGCGTACCAGAAGCGATGTATACACTAGGTTATATGTATGAGAATGGCGTCGGTACAGCGATAGATCCTGTTGTATCAAGAGCATGGTTTATTGAATCGGCGCGTCACGGTGATGACTTTGCGGCGAATAGATTAGGCCATGAAGCAATTGAGTTGGGTAAGAGTACGGATGCACTTGCCTGGTATCAAATGGCGGCCGATCGTGGTGATTCATATGGTGAATATAATTTAGGACATTGTTATGAAAATGGGATTGGGACACCAGTCAATTTAAAAAAGGCTAAGTATTGGTATCGCCTCGCTGCACTAAAAGGAGATCGACAGGCAAAAGAGCGACTAACAGCGATAGAAAAATTGTCGTAATAACTCAGTGACCGTTTCAAGTATTAATTTGAGAGAGGAGACTTAGTGATGACAGTTTTAAACAAAGACTCACAAGAAAATCAATCAACCAAGAGAACGACGTCACAGACCGTATTACTTTCAATCATTGCCATTTTTATAATACTAGGTGGCTATATTATGCTGAGATTATTAGATGTAGATAAAGCGGATGGCCGTGAAAGAGCTTTAAGAGAATTACTCACTATCCAGTTTTCAACAGCTGAGGAGGCGCTGATTCAAGCGTTAGAATCACCTGATAGTCACATTATGATTAATGATAATGGAAACATTGATTTAACAAATGATACACCGCTTAATCAATATTTAGATGGGCATTATCGCATGCTTCTAACCGATAGCTATTATGATGAATATATAGTAAGATATTTACTCTCCTATCCAGTCTTTGCCTATTATAATGACATTGACTTAAACATCAGTAATATCACGATTGAAAAACAAGAAGCAGAAGGTGATTATCATTTTACCGTTCATGTAGATGACGGTGATGACCAACAAGGCAAAGTAACAGGCCGGGCCCATGTGACGGGTGATGGACAGATTAGTTTTCTAGATATTTTTGAAGACGACACATTATTTCTAAATGGCTTATATTAATTAGAACAGACATCTTGCCTATTAATTTTTTTGAAAAATTAATAGATAAATGTTAATAGATAGCGAAAATTAAGGGTTCATGGTGATGTTGTGATTTAGACATATTGGACTATGAAGCTAATATGATAACATCATCATGTCAACTAAATATTAAACAATTAAAATAAAATGAAGGATAGGTGAAAGTGTGGATTTATTTGAGTTACAACCTTGGGAACGGTTAGCAAAAAAATCACATGGGTACAGTTAGGTGATATAAAAGGGAAAAAAATATTAGACTTCGGAAGTGGGCTTGGCATTACTGCCAATCATTTAGCAATACATAATGATGTTGTAGCTATTGAGCCATGTGAAGAAACTATTAATAATAGGTATTGTGATAACGCCTATACTCAAATTTGTGGTGATATTAAAAGTCTAAAACAATTTGAAAATCAATTCTTCGACGTTATTATTTGTCATAATGTCTTTGAATATGCTCGTGAAAGAAAAGATATCATTAAGGAATTTTCAAGGTTATTAAAAAGTGATGGTTTTATATCAATCATAAAGCATAATGTACCTGGAAGAGTAATGCAAATGGTAGTTTTACTAAATGATTTTGAGCATGCAGAAAAGCTTTTAAAAGGTGAGAATGGAAAGACAGAAAGTGCGGATCTAATTCATTACTATGACGATACAGATATAGAAAAATGGTGTAATCATTTAAAGATTGATAAAAAGATGGGACTTAGAACTTTTTGGGATTTACAACAAAATCAAGAGATACAAAAGGATTTAGAATGGCAAAGAAAAATGATTGAGATGGAGTTGAAAGTTTCAGAGGTTAGAGAGTATCAAGACATAGCATTCTTCAGCCATTTAATTTTAAAAAGAAAGAAGGTATAGATTTTTAGAAAAACTAAATAATATATATTTAAACGCCTCAGGAAGAGTTTTTTACTCTTCTGAGGCATTTATTCATTCGAATCAACCTTGTGATGTTAGTTCGCTTTTCGTTGATTGGATAATATCACCTGGTGCTGGAGCTGCAGGGGTATAAAATTGATGTTCTAACGCATACTCATACAGATGACGCTGTCTTACCTCATCTTGATTTCTTAACTCAATAATGGTTTGTCTTAAGTCAGGGTGATTTGTTTCTGTGATGACAGTCGCATAACCAGTAAGACTGGCATTAATCCCTGATAAATAATCATTGACGATTTCTTTATCTTGCAACATGTTTTTTTCCTCCTATCCTAAAAATGAGAGTAGTGTTTGCTGTGCTTGACTTGCGGCATTTGCATCATTTTCTAATAACGTTTTTAGTGTGGGATCACTGCAACTTTCCGCATAACTGTTCAATTTTTTTACAATCATTCCGTGCCCACCTATCAAGTGTCGTAAATGTTCAACCTCTAGCGTTGTTAATTGTGTCATCATAACGCCTCCTTTCTGCTGTTTAATGTGAGCTAATTTTAAAAAAACATACATGGAATATAAGATAAGAAAAAGGAAAAGTTCGGAATGATCAAATATGAAGATTTTGTTTCAATAAAGAGTTGATTAATTTTCAAATTCCATTAAAATAAGTAAAGGACGTCTCTAGTCAAGACAACTGTCAAATCTAAAGGGACAACGAGTTTTTATAAAGAGGTGAACAACATGAACATTAAACAATTTACATTAACCGCTATTTTTCTATCTATTATTTTACTTTTTGCCTTTACACCGATTGGTTTTATTCATTTAGGTGTGATTAAAGCGACCTTGATCCATATTCCGGTCATCATTGGTTCTATTATCCTTGGACCTAAGATTGGCGCATTTTTAGGTCTAGCATTCGGGACAACAAGTGTCATTAATAACACGCTGGCACCGACACTTCTATCATTTGCCTTCTCACCAGCTATTCCGGTGCTAGGAACGATCGGGGGAGTTTCATGGCGCTCGTGGTGGCGATTTTGCCACGGGTCATTATTGGCATCCTTCCGTACTTCTTTGTGAAAGGCTTTAATAGGCTCATTACACTAAAGAAAATAAAAGAAAAAACAAGCCTATTTTTAACAGGACTTGTCACAACGATTATTCACACCTTTCTAGTCATGGGCGCGATTGCGGTTGTCTTTTATGATGCGTATGCACAAGCGATTGATGTCTCATCTGTCAGTGGGGTCATTGTCGCTGTCTTTACTGTCTTTTTGTCCAATGGTATTGGAGAGGCGATTGTTGCGGCATTTATTGTGATGACGGTCGTACCACCATTACTTAAAATTTCAGACCAATCGAAATCAAAATGAATAAACCTGGAATAAAAAAGTGCCACTTAACTCATTGAACGATTTAAGAGTTAAGTGGCACTTTAGTATATTTTTAAAGGTTATGGGAATTTTTAATCTTCATCAAAAATGAACTTTTCGACAACGTGAGCAACACCGTCTTCCATATTGGAAGTCGTCACGTAGTCACTGATCGCTTTAATGTCGTCAGGTGCATTCCCCATCGCCACACCAAGACCGGCAAATTCAATCATGGATTGGTCGTTATAACTATCCCCAATCGCAATCACTTCTTCCCGCTTGATCCCTAATTGTTTAATTAAGTGATCAAGCGTTGTGCCTTTTGTGACACCTTTTTCTGTGAATTCTAAGAAATAAGGTTTTGAACGAAGCACACTGAAACGCTCAGATAGTTCTTGCTGCAATTTCTTTTCTAACGGTTTTAATATTTCTGGGTCTTCCACCATCAATACTTTTACCGGAGGTTCTGGTACAGATTTTACAAAATCATCGACTTCCGTGATCGGTAGACCCGTAATGTCAGCTTCGATTGTTGTATATTTATTATTTTTGTCCGTAATAATGTTGTCACCAACATACGTATGAATAAAGACGTGTTCTTTGTCACTTAAGTCTTTTAAGAAACGTACATCGTCTAAAGTTAACGTACTAGAGAAGGTATCTTCATTCGTTTGACAGTTTGTGATCCGTCCCCCGTTAAATGATAATAAGTAACTACCGTAATCAGCCAGACGTAACTCATCACCTAACGCACGCATCGCATAAGTCGGTCGTCCAGACGCAAGCACGACTTTAACGCCAGCATCTTGCGATTTAAATAGCATCTCTTTTGTTCGTGGTGAAATCGTGTGGTCATCTCTTAGTAAGGTGTCATCTAAATCTAATACAATCATTTTATAAGTCATTGTGTTATTCGCCCTAAATAAGCGGCATCCCCCTTTATCGTTGATAAGTTTCATTCTACTAGAAACTCATCATGAATGGTAGAGTCTATCAACAGATTAGAGCCCAATTGTTCACAAAATGAACGTGTACCATTAAGCTAAATCGCTTATAATGGATAGGAACCAACATGTTAGATAGACAGGTATTATAAAACAGATAATAACGAACATATAAAAGAATAGGATGATGTCATTGCCACGGTTTAAAAAGTTTTACTTAGAAATTACCAGTGTGTGTAATTTAGCGTGTACGTTTTGTCCTGAAACATTACGTCCAAAAGCGTTTATTACCCCAGATATATTTAAACAACGATTAGAAGAAATAAGACCCTACACGGACTATTTGAATTTCCATGTGAAAGGTGAACCCTTACTACATTCCAAACTACATGAGTTATTACAACTCAGTCATCAGTTCGGTTTTAAAGTCAATATAACGACTAATGGCACATTGATTAAAAAGAAACAACAACATTTGTTTGATCAGCCGGCACTCAGACAGCTTAACTTTTCCCTCCATAGCTTTGAAGGTCAACCATTTAAGATTGATGGTGACAAGTATTTAGAGGATATTTTAACGTTTGTGAAAACGTTAAAAGAAACAAGTGAGACCATTGTCTCGTTTCGGCTTTGGAACTTAAAAAAAGATGAAGAAACAGAGGCAATCCGCCAGTCTAACGCCAATATTCTCCGTCGCCTTGAAGAGACATTTAACGTGACTGAGCCTTTAATTGACCGGTTATCGCCGACACAGGGGGTTAAACTCGCAGAAGGGGTTTATTTAAATCAAGACTATCAATTTACTTGGCCATCACTTGACGAAGAGGAAGATGATGGGGTTGGTTTTTGTCACGGTTTACGTAATCAAGTCGGTATTTTAACAGACGGGACCGTGATTCCTTGTTGTTTAGATGGAGAAGGCGTGATTAACTTAGGTAATGTAGATGACACGTCATTTGGGGACATTATCACAAATGAGCGTAGCACAAATATTATTGATGGTTTCTCAAGGCGCGAAGCCGTTGAAGAGCTATGCCGTAAGTGTGGGTATCGTAAACGCTTCGGGTAAGGATGTTTTAATCCTTTCGATAAAGGTAATAGTACATATTAGGGGATGACTTTAGGGAGAAAGATAAAATTATAATATGACTCTGAGACGTGTAAATTTACTTCTTTTTTAAATAGAATGGTAAGTTTTAGTTTTATAAAATGTACTGGTCTTGTATTTAAAAACAAAATACTTGTGCATATGAATGGCGATTACATATCAAAAGAAAGGAAGTATGATTATGACTTTTAAAATCATTATACATGAGAGAAATGACAGAGTATGAGTTATATCAACTTATGGAGTTACCTAATGAGGTAGCAAATTTGTTGCTAGATTATAAAGAGAGAAGAGATATAACCATTCCTCTGTCGATTAGAAATAAGATTCTAAATCCGAAGACATGGGATGAGGGGATTTCTGACCTCGAAAAGTTACTTGTAAATGATAACGATGGCATTGGTGTTCTGTGGGAATTATTGTATATCGTAAGGGCCTATTCATATTATGAATATATCAACCGATTCATTCCACTAGATATATTTATAGCTACGATGAAGTTTTGTACTCGCTTTCTTCATGAACATTATGAGACTTTTAATACTTATAAGTTCATTTGGGCGTGGTGGTTTCCAAGACAAATAGCACTTAAAGAATTCCGCATAGGTTCTTTAGAATATGAGTTTATTGAAGGTGAAGAAAAAGAAATCGCTATCCATATACCTTCTGACGCTAATCTAAATCCTAACGCTATCATCACGTCATTACGTGAATTCATAGAATTCCAGCAAGACTATTTCCCTGAGTGGAAGAACACTCCCCTCACCTGTAATACGTGGATGTTAATGCCGGAAATCGCTAATTTAATTAATAAAGAGAGTAATCTCGTCTTCTTTCAGAACCTTTTCACTGTTGATGACATTCGTTATGACGAAACTTGGTATATGGATTGGATATATCCAGGTTATAAAGGGAACAAAGAATCTTTACCTGAAGACACATCACTCCAAAGAAATTTAAAGCAACATTTATTATTAGGTGAAAAATTCGGTATCGCTAAAGGGCATATTTCTTCCATTAAAGATATTTTATAATTTTTTATCTATCAGTAAAAAATGCACCTTAAACTATTATAACTATTTAAAAAAATGTAATATTTTTAGAAAGGATGATTCGATGAAAGTATTAGTAGTAGGAGCAAACGGACAAGTTGGTCAGCACGTTGTTGATCACTTACACGACGCACCAGGTGTCTCTGTCAGAGCGATGGTGAGAAAAGAAGACCAACAAAAAGCATTATTACAACGAGGTATTGATGCCGTTTGTGTTGATTTAGAAGACGATATTCCAAGTATTAAACGCGTCTATCAAGATATTGATGCGGTCATTTTTGCGGCGGGTTCTGGTCCTAATACCGGAGCAGATAAAACGATGACCATTGATTTAGACGGGGCAGTTAAGACAATCGAAGCCGCAAAACAAGCAGGGGTCAAGCGTTACGTGATGGTCAGCTCCTTTGACACGACACGTGACGCGATTCAGTCAGCACCTGAAGGATTCAAACCTTACGTGGTAGCAAAACACTTTGCGGATGATTGGCTACGAAGAAGTGGATTAGATTATACAATTGTTCATCCAGGTCGACTGACAAATGATCAAGGAACCGGAGAAGTTCATATAAAAGAAACAGTAGATGCCGGTGAAGTACCGAGAGAAGACATCGCGACCATTCTTGTTGAAACGGTTCAAAACGATCATTTAATCGGACGAGAGTTTCAAGTGATTGGTGGAAAGACACCAATCAAAGAAGCATTAAAAAGCGTTTAATAAAGCTGTTTAAATGCTATGTATTTGCATTAAAATAAACAGATAAAAGCATGTGCCATTTACAGGCGCATGCTTTTATCTGTTTATATGAAAGTTACGTTTCCTAGCAACAAACTTCTTCATCATTCATATCGACAAGTGGTGTTTCAAAGTCACCGGCTTTGATTTGGTCAATCAGCGGCGTGACATAGTTTTTAATGTTTTGAGGTTGGTTGTCAATCTCAGAAAGATTAAAATAGATAAAGCCTTTATCATGATCAAGACAAGCAATCGCAATATCATCTTCCAATACTTTTGTTGTTACTATTCGACAAGATTTTCCCTTCGGTGCCAAGTCAGTTCCCAAAAGAAATGCCCCCTTAATTTTTAGTCGTTATTAGTGTAGCACAAACAAGTGCGGATGTTTAGTGTCTCAGTCATACTTTCTTTGTATGACATTCATTCATTTTTGCGATGAAAGATGAGTGATTGTTTTTAAGTGACAGGTTGAAAGAGTATCCGCTATACTAGGTTATGTGCAACACTAAAAAAGTATACAAACAAGTCAATGATACGATTTTGAAAGTGAAGGAAGGAATTTTTAGCATGATAACGATTCTTGTGGCCGATGATGATCGTCATATTAGACAATTGATTCGATTATATTTAGAAAAAGAAAATTTTGTTGTGGTTGAAGCGTGTGATGGTGAAGAGGCACTCGACCAACTTGAAAAGAATCGGATTGACCTTGCGGTCATTGATGTGATGATGCCTCGAGTGAATGGAATAGAACTCGTTGAATCAATACGTATATTCAGTGACCTACCTATTTTATTAGTGACGGCCAAAGGTGAGTCAGATGATAAAGTGATAGGTTTTGAAGCGGGGACAGATGATTATTTAGTGAAACCGTTTGACCCAATTGAACTTGTCTTACGGGTGAAAGCTTTACTCAAAAGACATCATGTCCTGCATGATAAAAAGCTAGAGATTAACAAGACGACGCTAGATTTAGAACAATTGACCGTCACGACAGAACAGGCTGTTATTCAGCTAAAGAAAAAAGAAATGGCGTTGCTTTTTACTTTGGCAGAAGAGAAAGGACGAATTTTAACGCGACAACAATTACTTGATAAAGTCTGGGGATATGATTATGAAGGTGATGAACGAACCGTGGATGTTCATATTAAACGCTTAAGAGAGAAAATGCATAACCTTCATGCATTTGAGATTGTGACAGTTAGAGGGCTTGGTTATCAATTAAAGGTTGAAGCACCATGAGAGAACATCTCTATTGGAAGTTCGTCTTAACTTTTCTTATCGGTGTATTAGGTAGTTTAATTCTGTCATACTATATTACAACAAGAATTGCTGGAGACGCTGATGAATACTATGAAGAATTAATTGAAGTGAGGCAAGGTATTATTCATGTCTATAAATTAGCCGGTGATGAGGAAAAAGAAAAAATCATGCCGATTTTAACAGACTTAGGAATAGATGCCACCTTGCTAAAAATAACTGATTTATCAAATGAATTAACCGAACGAGAAATGAATCAATTGCTCACTCAACAAGAAAACGATAATTACTTAATAAAGGACACCAAAAATTTAACGCAAGCGATGTATTTAATGTTTGATCGTGAAGCGAAAGAAGTGTTGAAGGTTGATATTGATTTATCTGATGATTTAGCGAATCGGCGCCAAGTGATGATTCGAACGCTGTTGTTTGTATTAGTTATCGGAAGTGTCTTTATCTTATTTGCCTCACGCTACTTTGTGAATAGTATTAAAAAGTTAACCGTCGCTGCAAAAGAAGTGACACGTGGAAACTTTGATGTTGACTTAAAGACAGAAAGAGAAGATGAAATTGGTCAATTGATGCATTCGTTTGACGACATGATTCAGACACTTAAATCAACAGATGAATCAAGAAAAGTGTTTGTTTCCAACGTATCTCATGAAATCCAGTCACCACTCACCTCGATTAAAGGCTATACAAAGGCAATTCAAGATGGCGTGATTGATCCGGAGGATGAGGCGAAATATTTAGCGATTATTTATCAAGAAGCGGATCGTCTCTCACGTTTGTCGACACATTTGTTAAAACTCCAACGTCTGGATGATGACCATTTTACGTTAAACAAACAAACGTATCGACTGGATGAACAGATTCGGTCCATTGTCCTTACGACAGCTCCGTTATGGCAAGAAAAAGATTTATCGGTCCATGTTGATTTAGAACCGTTGAGTTTGGAATTAGATGAAGATCTTATGGAGTTAGTCTGGATTAATTTAATAACGAATGCGATTAAGTTTACTGATCCTGGTGGCTCAATCGATATTAACTATTATTTAGAACATGATCGTCGCGTGATTCGCATCCATGATACCGGATGCGGCATTCCAAAAGATAAGCTACCCTATATTTTTGATCGCTTTTACAAAGTTGATGATGCCAGAACAGAAAAAAATGCGGGTAGTGGACTTGGTCTAGCCATTGTCAAAAAAATCATTCACTTACATGGCGGTGATGTCCAAGTCGTGAGTGATCAAAATCAAGGCACAACTTTTTTTTGTGAGATTAAAAAAATATTAATGAGTTCATATTCAGTTCACATTCAATCGGTATACTATCTTTAGAAACAAAGAGAGGATGAATGAGGAATGTGTGACGATACAATTCAACAGACTCACTTGATAAGAGGCTTTACATTACAACCATCAAAGTTAGAGCGGTTGATGCATCAATTAAAAAAATTAGGCGTAAAAGCTGACATTGTAACTTACAATAAAACAACAAAGGGACGTGACAACTAATGTTTTTCTTCCATCCAATGGACTTTTTAATTTTCATCGCTTTTGGTATTGCGATGTGGGCACAGTCAAAAGTAAAAGGAAACTTTCATAAATATAGCCGTGTTCAGGCATCGGCTCAATTAACAGGTGTTCAAGTGGCGCGAGCCATTTTAGATAAGCACGGCTTATACGATGTGACAATTGAACGGTCAAATCGTGGTGACTTATCAGACCATTATGATCCCCGCTCAAAAACAGTCAGATTATCTGGTCCTGTTTATAGCGGTGCTTCCGTTTCTTCATTATCCATTGCGGCGCACGAGGTTGGTCATGCGATCCAGCATGCGGAAAGCTATAGTATGTTGAAGTTTCGTTCAGCCCTATTTCCAGCGGCAAATATCGGATCTAGAATGGCACCATGGTTATTGATACTTGGTTTCTTTACTTTTGAGCCGCTGATTGGTGTTGGTATCGGCTTATTCTCAGCTGCGGTGTTGTTTCAACTGGTGACGTTACCCGTAGAGTATGATGCGTCTCACCGTGCGAAAGTTGAGTTAGAGGAATTAAACTTCGTCTCTCCGCAAGAAAAAGTAGGGGTTGGTAAGGTGCTTAATGCGGCAGCATTAACCTATGTCGCTTCAGCCGCCATTGCTGTTTTACAATTACTTAAATTCGTCATGATTTTTGCAGGTAGAGATGATTAAATGATTTTTAGAACACTCCAGATGATGCAAGATTGATCTTCTGGAGTGTTTTACTGTTTTAATTACATTTTCCATGACTGAAGTCATAGTTGTGATTCGTATATTCTATACTTACATAGTGCTATCGTTTTATCGATGAGCTAAAAGGGAATAGTTTTAAATAATACGACACTTTTACTATGATGATTAAAAACCCTAGGTACATAAGAGATAATAGAAAGAGTGTTTAGAGAAGAAGGTGAAGAAAATGCCCACAATACAAGCGGTAAAAGAAAATTATACTGACGCTCTACTGAATGGCCATACACGAGAAGCTTATGACGTCATCAAAGCAGCGTTAAATAATCAATACTCATTAATTGATGTGTATACGGTCATTGCGGATGCGATGTACAGTATTGGTGACTTGTGGGAAACGAATGATATTTCCATTGCACAAGAGCATGCAGCAACAGCGATTACTCAGTTCGTTTTAACACAAATCAGTGCAGAGTCAATCAAGACTTTTACACTTGAAGGAAAAAAGGCGGTTGTATTTTCTATTGAATCGAATACGCATTATTTAGGCATTCAAATGATAAAAAATCTGTTTAATGTGTATCAAATTCAAACATTCGATTTTGGCCCGAATGTGCCTAATAGCGATATTATTGAACGAATTGAAACACTTGGTGTTGACGTTGTTGCTTATTCAGTTACGATGTCAGAACATATTGATAAAGCAGTAGAATTAAGTGAGACGTTAAAAAGATTAGATCCGTTAACACGTCCAGTGATTATCGTCGGGGGATACGCGTTTCATCGAGATGAAACGTTACTTAGGCATGTTTTCTATGATTATTACTTTAAAACAATTAAAGATTTAAGTGGTTGGTTAGAAGAAGGGAAAAGTTTTGTGAAAAAGAAGACATCGTAACTTATTTGAAAAATGTTGATAAATAGACATTCAAAATATAAATATGCGGATATTAGGTGGTGTAGCTAATGGTAGAACGAGTGCAAGATGGCTTTTTAGAAGCCATAAGTGATGTAGGTGTGACGGGTGTTCTTGTGAATACAAACGGTGAGATTTTACACTTATTCGGAAAAGACATTAAAGTTACGCTTAATCAGACAACGATCTTTGAAAGCGTAGACAGTTATTCGAAAAAGCGACTAATTAACATTTTAATGGAAGATAAATCAATAGGGACGACTGATATTTATATGAAGTTAGCTAAACAAGAAGAGGCAGTCGCTTATTTTTTGAAATATGTAAAGACAGAACGAGGATATTGGTTGATTTTTGTCCCTTACCCTGATCAATACGGTAAGATGGTTGAAAACATGTTAGATGCTAATTCAGAATTGACACGTTTATTTGAAGAAAAACTTAGCTTAGAAATGGAATTAAAGATTAAAGTGAACGAATTAAAAATAGCGAGTATTACAGATCCGTTAACGAAACTGTATAATCGTCAGTATTTTTATGAATACCTTGAAAAGTTAGTACAAGAGGTAGCCTGGAAAGTTGTGACACTTATTATGGTGGATTTCAATGATTTTAAACGAATCAATGATGAATTTGGACATAAGGCTGGGGATACACTCTTAATAAGTTTTGCGGATATGATAAAAGAGCATTGTCATAAGGGATTTCGCTTTGGCGGGGATGAGTTTGTCGTTGTGTCACTAGATAAAAGTGAGACTGACATTCGTCACAACTTAGAAAAAATCAATCAAGCGTTCAAGCAACAAACAGATATCGTCACACTCTCATATGGTATGGTGCGTATTGAAAGTGACATAAAAGACGATTTAGCAAATAAAGTTATGGTAGACCGCATGTTACGTGAAGCGGATATGAGAATGTATCAACATAAAAGGGAAGTCAAAAAGAATCGAGACAGTTATAGATAAAAAGCAATCATCTATCTTAAATAGTGTAGATAATTGTTTTTTGCTATTGCGGGGATTTTTTTAAGATTGAGAACCGATAGTGATTAATTGCGTTTTTTAAACCGAAAGGTTAAAATACTCTTATTGGATCATTGTTCAATAAAGCACAAATATCAATATTAGAGGGGGACACAACATGTTTCATTTAGCCATTAAAGATATGCGCTTTTCTAAAGTTAAGTACGGTTTAATTGCGTTAATCTTATTTTTAATTGCCTCACTCGTTTTAGTTGTAAGTGGATTAGCTAGAGGGTTATCTGACCAAAACATCGCCATGTTAGTAGAGTCAGAAGGAACAGAGTTTTATGTGAGTGCAGACAGTGAAAATGAATTAGATCAGTCAGGCTTTCTTATTGAAGACTTACTGGAAGAGGTGCCAACTGAAGAAGGTTGGCAACCACTTATTACACATCCAGTTCGTTTCGTTCATGATGGTAAAGAAGATGAGAAGCTAGGAGCTACGATGATTCCGGTAGATACAAACTCAAAACTTTACCCAGGGGTGATAGAGGGAGAAGCATTAACGAATGATGAAGACTTGACGATCATTGTTGACCAAACCATGCAAGCAGATGGTGTGGAATTAAACGATACACTTTATGATGAAGAAACAGATCTAACCTTTACCGTTGTTGGTTTTACGGAAGATCAGACGTATCGTCATACACCTGTTGTCTATGTTTCAGAAGCGGCATTTTACGCGGAAGAAATCAGCCCTAATCGGGTGGCCAATACTGTCGTTATATTTGAAGATAACGATGCTCTTAAAGCTTCGATTGACAACGTATTATCAGAAGGTGTCTGGGTAGATAAGACAGAGGTTATTGATGCGGTGCCTGGACACTCTTCAGAACAGATGTCATTAAATATGATGATTTTCTTCCTGATTGTCATATCTGTCTTTGTTTTAGCCGCTTTTTTCTACATCATTACTATTCAGAAGTTAAAACAGTTTGGTATCTTAAAAGCGATTGGAGCAAAGAATCAGTTCCTGATTGGTTCAACGTTGATGCAAGTTGTTATTCTGTCTCTGTTTAGTTTAGCATTAGCTGTGTTATTTACGTATGGGGTAACGTTTATACTACCAGAAGGCATGCCGTTTGATTTTAATATCACGACTATTTCTTTATACAGCTTATCAATGTTTTTAGTTTCAATATTGGGAGCACTATTATCTAGCCGTCGGATTGTAAAAGTTGATCCGCAACAAGCGATGGGAGGAGCTGAATAATGACATTACCATTAGAAGTTAAACAGATTAATAAACGCTTTAAAGATGGTGAGACGTATATCGATGTATTACAAAATATTGATTTCTCCATTAAGAAAGGTGAATTTGTAGCGATTGTCGGTCCTTCAGGTTCTGGTAAAAGTACACTCCTTTCGATTATTGGGGCACTCCTTACAACGGATGATGGGGATGTATTGATAAACGGTAAAACCGTTAAAAACTTAGATGAAGGCCAAAGAAGTGATGTCAGACTGAATGATATCGGATTTATCTTTCAGACAGCGGAACTATTACCATATCTTCATGCTGAAGATCAATTAGACTTAGTCGCAAAGTTAAATAAAATGGATAAAAAACAACGAAAAGCGCGCGCAAAAGCACTCCTTACGGATGTAGGGTTAGAAAA
Organism: Halolactibacillus sp. JCM 19043; assembly: GCF_001310395.1. Lineage (NCBI taxonomy): Bacteria > Bacillati > Bacillota > Bacilli > Caryophanales > Bacillaceae > Halolactibacillus > Halolactibacillus sp. JCM 19043. Next base: position 39,110 of record NZ_BAXD01000022.1, on the reverse strand, counting down.
AAGGCGCAAACATTATCCCCATCAATTATCTGGTGGAGAAAAACAGCGGGTAGCCGTCGCAAGAGCCTTTATGAATGATCCGGCTCTCATCCTTGCGGATGAACCAACAGCGAGTCTTGATGAATCCCGTAGTCATGAAATTGTTTCACTTATTAAACAAGAAGTAAAAGCAAAAAGTAAAGCAGCGATTATGGTGACACACGATGAAAGTTTACTCACCTACTGTGACCGGGTCTTTCGCATGAAAGACCATCACCTAATTGAAGATAAGTAAGACAAACGGATGAGGGCTATGCTCTCATCTTTTCTTTTCGTATCATTTTGTTATTATGAGTTATTTAAGATTTCCAAACGATTGTCGATATAATGGAAGAGAAGCGTTCGTGTAGTTAAATGAGTTAAGGATGTATAGAAAAATCTGCATACATATGTATGACAGCTAATAAAAAGGAGTTGACATATCAATGGAAGTCAGTTGATTACAATCGAATCATCCACATACTGTTCAACCTAACGAAAATCATCAAACACGTCATGTTGAACAATCATTTGTGATTGAGACAAGTACACATCAAGAGACAGCTAAACAGACAAAACATAAAGAACAGAAACCTTTAGAAAGAGCTGAAATGGAAAGCATGGTTGAAGGTATGAATAAGTTCTTAGAACCTTCAAACACAACGATTCAGTTTGAATTACATGATAAATTAGATCGCTATTACGTCAAATTAGTTGATAGAGAAACAAAAGAACTTGTACGAGAAATTCCACCAGAAAAAATGCTTGATATGTACGCGCAAATGGCAGAGTTTATGGGTTTTCTTGTCGATGAAAAAATATAAGAGAAGGTGATTTTATGCGTATTTCAGGATTCGCATCAGGTATGGATATAGACCAAATGGTCAAAGATTTAATGAGTGCAGAGCGGATACCACTTAACCGTGTAGAAGCAGATAAAACACGTCTTGAGTGGACACGAGATTCTTATCGGGATTTTAACGTAAAACTTAAAGAATTAGATGATGCATTATTAAAGATGCGTTTATCTAGTTCGTTAATGTCAAAACAAACATCAACATCAAATAATGCGGTAACGGCAACGGCAGCATCGAGTGCATCTAATGGTAGCTATAAAATGGAAGTAACAGAACTCGCGACATCAGCAATTAATGTCAGTCAAAATACTTTATCAGCTGAAGGTAAAGAGATTGATGCTTTTGCGACGATTAAATCACAAATCGCCGATGGGGAATTTGGTAATTCAGCTCTAGCAGCTTTTATCGAAAATGGTGAAGATCCAGTCATTAGTTTTAAAACCGCTAAGCAAGAAGAAAATTTCGAATACAAAGTAACAGATGACACGACACTCGAAAGTCTATTAACAAAAATCACGAATGATGACAACGGTGTACGTGCATTTTATGATGTGGGCCAAGATAAGATAATTTTAGAGAGTGTAGAGGCCGGGAATCATCAAGAAGGTGCCGAAATACAGTTTGAAGATACTTCATTTATGGCACAATTATTTGATATGCGATCCAGTAATACTGATCCGGCATACGCTGGTGAACAAGGAGGCACCGACGCCACCTTCAAATACAACGGTGTTGAATTAACATCTAAAACGAACCAAACGACATTGAATGGCATTACCTTTACCTTTAACAATGTCACTAATGATACGCCAGCTTATGTGAATATTAGTGATGATACAGATACGGCGTTTGATAATATTGTTAAGTTTGTTGATCAATATAATTCTTTAGTGGATGAAATCACTAGTAAGACACGTGAAGAACGTTACAAAGATTACGACCCACTGACTGCTGAAGAAATGGAATCAATGAGTGAGCGTGAGATTGAGTTATGGGAAGAAAAAGCACGTAGTGGTTTACTAAAAAGTGATCGGATTTTAATGGATGGGTTATCAAGTATGCGCCAAGCGTGGACAGGGTCTGTTGACTCTGAAGGTAGCTTTAAACACTTATCATCTATTGGTATTAGCACAACCCGTAATTATATGGACGGTGGTAAATTAGAGATTGATGAAGATAAATTACGAGCGGCCCTAAGAGATGATCCAACGTCAGTCGATCAACTCTTTACAAATAGTAGTGATGGAGCTGATCGTGGAATCTTTAATAAGTTAAATGATGCGATTGACCAAACAGCGAATCGAATCAATGATAAAGCTGGTCGCTCGACGAGCCAGATTCAACAATATGCCCTTGGTCGTGAGTTACAAAATATGAACACACGAATTGATAACTTCAATCGTCGTCTTGTTCAAGTAGAAGATCGTTACTGGAGTCAGTTTACCGCGATGGAAAAAGCCATTCAAAAAATGAATGAGCAATCAAACTTCTTGTACTCACAAATGTCGGGTGGACAACAGTAAGTTAAAGGTTTTAAATAGAGAGGATGTCATAATTATATGATGCAGCAACATCAAGCCTACAAAACAAACGCGGTAAATACCGCAACACCACAAGAATTAACGCTCATGTTATATAACGGGTGTTTAAAGTTTATGAAGCAGGCGAAAAAAGCGATGGAAGAAAAAGATATTCCTGCGAAAAACAACTATATTCAACGGGCACAAGATATTATTAGCGAGTTGATTATTACACTTGATCATAATGCGCCAATCGCAAAAGATATCTTACCACTATACGAGTTTATTAATCGTCGTTTAATTGATGCGAATATTAAAAATGATCCTGAGATATTAATGGAGGCTTATGCTTTAGTGGAAGAGTTCAGAAATACTTGGAAAGAAGTTATGAAACAAGCTAAAACGATGCAGTACTCACAAGGTGCAAAAGCATAATGTCGAGATTAGATGAACTTGAACAATTCACTAAGACGTTTAAAGAAAAGTTAGAAGAGCAGTCCAAGAAGAAGAATAAAGAAGATTTAATTCACCTTGTAAATAAGCATTTAGATGAGCGTCAGTTACTTATAGATCAATTATCAAGTCCTTATTTAGATAAAGAAAAACAGCAGCTATTACGCATTTTAAATCATGATAAAGAGATGCAAGAGGTGCTAAATCATGTGTTTCAGTCGATTAAAAATGACATGCGTCAAGCTAAGAAACAAAAAACATCTAATCAACAATATTTAAACCCTTATCAAAATGTGGCTACGGTTGATGGTACCTATTGGGATAAGAAAAAATAGTTGGAAATATTTGATAATTTAAGCCTTGTCTAGTTATAAATTGGACAAGGTTTTTTATTCGGTTAATTATGGATAAAAATGTAATGTCATGAAAGTGAAGAGATATAAGGGTTTCTGAAAGTATTTTAAAAACTTTAAAAAACTTTTACATTTCATGTTTATAAAATTTTGGACAGGGGTATTTATGAAGTATAGATATAGAAAGGAGGACACTTACATGAAATACAACATTCGAGGAGAAAATATTGAGGTGACTGGCGCAATAAAAACTTACATCGAGAAAAAGATTAGTAAATTAGAACGCTATTTCGAAACACCTCCAACATCAGATGTGAATGTCAATTTAAGTGTCTATAATGACGAACAAGAGATTGAGGTTACCATTCCAATGCCAAACCTGTTACTAAGAGCAGAGGAAAAGAACACCGACTTATATGCGGCGATTGATTTAGTTGTAGATAAGTTAGAGCGTCAAATCCGTAAATACAAAACTAAAATCAACAGAAAAACGCGTGCTAAAGGTGCACCTAAACATATCTTTGCTGAGATGGAAAAAGATTTGTTAGCAAGTGAACTTGAAGAGTATGATGATGAAGAAGGCGTTGAAATCGTTCGTACGAAGCGATTTGATCTTAAACCAATGGATTCTGAAGAAGCTGTTTTACAAATGGATATGTTAGGACACAGTTTCTACGTATTCACTAACGCTGAATCAGGAGACACAAACGTTGTGTATCGTCGTCACGATGGTCGCTACGGCTTAATTGAACCAAATTAAAACAGTTAAATTAAAACGTATATAAACGAAAGAGACGGTCTATTGTTGACTGTCTCTTTTTTGATTCTTATATTGATTCTTTGTCAAATGGTATTGACAAAGAATATGCCACCTATCATTACTCTTCCGTTTGTTTGATAGAAAGCAAGAAGTTTTCAATGGTAAAAGAAGCCATGCCTTTAATTGTTGATAAGTGATTCGGTGAAGTAAAGTCAACGGTCACTTTTTTAGAATGAAACCCAATCGCATGAGAATAGACGTATGCTTGAATATCTTCTTTAATCCATGGTTGGAGCTTGCTCAATTGATTACCAATTAAGATTTGTTCAGGATTAAATAAATTAATCATCGTCGTAATACCAATCGCGATATACTCACCTATCTCTTTAAATAAAGCAATAACGGCTTCATTATTCTCAGTAGCTTTTTGAATCAGTAAATCCACAGAGGCTTCTTCATTTCCGGTGACAAGTCCTCGCTTAATCGCTTGTTCTAATAGAGCTTGTTCTGAGGCGTAGCGCTCAAAACAACCAGCATTGCCACAACGACAATTTATCCCGTCTTTAACAATAGTAATGTGCCCCATTTCACCGGCGAAACCGTTCAAACCGGTATAAAGTTTTTGATCAAGCACCATACCCATACCAATCCCCATCCCTACACTTAAATACAGCATATGTTTTGGTGGTGTTTTAAAGCCGAAGCGCATCTCACCGTAAGCGGCTGCATTTGCTTCGTTCTCAACAATGACGGGAACATCAAAAACATCATTCAATGCTTGTTTTAACTGAATATTTTTCCAATTTAAATTCGGTGCTAAAAGGATCTCGCCTCATGATTAACGACGCCTGGTACACCCATGCCAATACCGACAAGTCCGTACGGACTTTTTTTCATTTCTTTCATCAGTGTATGAATGGTTGATACAATGTGCTCAAACACTGTATCAAATTGACGTTCATGCATTTTAGCATGTTTTTTTACCATAATCTCACCATTCAAATCGGTAAGTGCAGCATCGATATAACCGACACCCAAATCTAAGGCGATTGTATATCCAGCTGCCTGATTAAATAACAACATGACTGGACGCCGTCCACCACTTGATTCACCAGGACCTGACTCCATGACAAAATGCTCATCAATTAATTCACTTACTAAGGATGAGACCGTCCCCTTATTTAAGCCTGTTACTTGAGCTACCTTTGCGCGTGAAATAGGCGTATGTTCAATGATCGTTTTTAATACTAACGCTTTATTTTCTTGTTTGACAATATATTGATTCCACGTTCGACTCATATTAGACACTCACTCTCTATTTTGAAAAATTTATTCTTTCTTAACTGTACCATATAAGGTTATTTGGTGCATTAACTTTGTCCAACATATAGACAAACAAAAAGATGGTTGGTATAATTTGAAGTACCTACAATTAACCTACGAATAACTTTATATTCCTCCTAAAATGTAACCGTTGTCAAATCATGATAAAGGAGGCATTCTTATGCCTGAAACTTTGAACAATCGCTCATTAGTGATTGAAAAAAGACTTGATGATTTGATGGCGTCTTTGACATGTGAAGAATTAATTTCACTACTCTCCACTCATCAAAGTCCCATTACACGCTTGAATATCCCTGAATATCACATTGGTGGTGAGGCGGCTCATGGCATTGTTGACCGTGAGGGCTTAGCTTTTACTGTTTTCCCCCAACCCATTGGATTGTCCCAAACATGGCATCCAGCGCTCATTAAACGCGTTGGAAATGCGATAGGAATCGAAGCACGTAGTTTTTATCACGTTAAAAATAAATCAACCGGATTAACGCTTTGGACACCAACGATTGACTTAGAGCGCGATCCGCGTTGGGGAAGAACGGAAGAAGGATACGGCGAAGATCCATTACTAACGGCAACATTAGGAGTGGCGATCATCGAAGGCATGCAGGGAGAAGATCCCGCTTGTCTTCAAATGGCCGCCGCGCCGAAACACTTCTATGCAAATAATAACGAAGAAAAAAGAGAGTCAACGTCAAACAGTGTTGATTTACGAAATAAATATGAATATTATCTACAACCATTTAAAGCCGCTTTCACAAGGGCTAAAGCAACGTCCATGATGACAGCTTATAATGGTATCAACGGTATACCCGCAATGCAACACGCTGATATTAACCAAATAGTAAGACAACAATATCAAATGGACGGCTATATTGTCAGCGATGGTGGGGCATTAACGCTTAATGTGACAGACTATCACTATTATGACACGTACAAGGAAGCCCTTGCTGATAGTCTGAAAAAGGGCATTGACTGTTTTGTAGATGATAAAACTCTAGTTGAAACGGCCGCAAGAGAAGCCTTAGCGGAAGGTTTAATTAATCGATTTGATATATCTTCAGCTGTCCGTCGCACGCTACGTATTAGAATGCTGCTTGGTCAACTCAATCAGATTGATCCTTATAATTCTTACGTATCGGTTAAGGAAGCGCGTGAAAAACATCGTTCATTATTACGCCAAGTCACGGATGAATCAATCGTATTATTAGAAAATCAAGACTATTTACCCCTTAGAAAACAACCGGCCTCTCTCCTTGTCGCCGGCCCAATGGCTAATCAGGTGATGAGAGATTGGTATACCGGTGTGATTGACTCACCAGTCACACCGCTAGACGGGATAAACTCCCGCTTTAAAGAAAGTCAAGTACACATGGCTGATGGGTTTGATACAGTCGTGATAGCGTCTGGGACCGGTTATATAAAATTTATAGATAGTAGAAAAGTGACCATTGTTGATAAAAGTGACGCCACAAGATTTATTGATGAAAATTTCGGGGAAGATGTTCATGTATTATATGAACCAGTCATGAAGAAATACTTAACCCTTAACACCGAGGCTCAACGTTTTGAGCTAACGGCCGATGAAGTTTTTAGTTGGTTTGTGAATGAGAAGCTCGTTATAAACGAAAAGAATGGCTCAAGGGTATTAACTTCACGTCATCACAAACCACTCGACGTCGCACAACATCACCTAATTGAATCAAGTGATAATCTAGGGAGTTGTCACCTTGAAATTGTCATTTCAGGTGTAAAAGAAGTCGAGCAAATGGCCCGAGAAGTAGAAACGGTGGTGCTTTGTGTAGGGAATCATCCGATGATTAATGGTCGAGAAACAGAAGACCGGCGGACACTCGCTTTACCTGAGCACCAACAACAATTAATAGAAGCTGTTTTAAGGCAAAATAAACAGGTCATTTTAATGATTATCGCCAGTTATCCCTATGCGTTTACTTTTAAAAATCACCGACCACAAGCGATTCTTTATTCTGCACATGGCTCAGAAGTACTCGGTGAGAGCATAGCTAAGGTGATCGCAGGGGATGTTTCTCCTACAGGAAAATTATCTATGACGTGGTATCAATCCGAAACAGACTTACCATCTCTTACGAATTATGACATAATTAGAAATAATCGAACGTATTTATATTTTCAAGATGCCGTCTTATACCCGTTTGGTCACGGTTTAACTTATCACTCATTGACAGTTGAAGATGTGAAAGTGAAAGCAGCTGGCCTGTTAACAAGTGGTCTAGAGATTGATGTGACTTTCAGCAATCCTCATGATTTGGCGGTGACGGATGTGTGCCAAGTTTATGCCCGTACAATAAAATCACAACAACAACGACCGAAAAAACAGCTCATTGGTTTTGAGAAAATCATGCTTGAACCATTTGAGCAGCGTGTTGTCTCATTTGAAATAAATGAAGAAGCCTTTCATCAATTTGATCCACGTTGTCGAGAGATGCGACTTATTTCAGATACGATTCAAGTCGCATTGGGATTTTCTTCGAGAGATATTTTTTACCGCTCGAGCCCATTGACGTTGCCAGGTCAAAAGTTAGCTGAAAGACAAAAAAATCACGTGTACTTCGCAGAAACGTTTGATGACTACCAATTAGCTAGTGGCGATCTGTTACATTTAGACCGTGACGAGTTAGAACAGACCGTCGTGAAGGTTGATTCTTCAGGTGCCTTTCATTATGGTGGTGTGTCAATGGGACCTAAAGATACGTTAGCCTTAACGATACACAATCATGTAGAGCATCAGCTTGATGTTCAACTTAATAGCCATTCTCTAACACTTATAGACAGTCAACGATTAGAAGGCTATACAATCCTGTACTATCAAGGATCAATGGATATAGTCGATGCGACCTTAACGATGACTACTGATCTACCAGTGACACTCATAAAATGGAAAATTGAAGAAGGAGGAAGACGTTTATGACTTTTATAGAAAAACCAACGAAAGGTATTTGGCATGACCAACCAGCCAACAACTGGGAGGAAGGCCTTGTCTTAGGTAATGGTAAGATGGGGATGATTGTGTTTGGTGACCCGGAAAGAGATACCGTCATTGGCAATCATGGTCAACTGTTTTTACCAACGAAAAACCAACAACCGGTACCTGACTTGTCTGATTTATTTGGACAGCTGCGTTTGGATATTCAATTATTTGGCTATGACCAAGCGATTGAACGTTACGAAAAAGAGGCACTCAGACGAGGGTATCAAGGGTTAACGATGTCAAACCCTTACGTGCCAAGTTTTGAATGTTCCTTTGATTTTCATCACGAGGAAGAACCAAAGGCCTATCGACGTCAGTTAAATTATCAAACAGGTGAAGCAACCGTAACCTATGAACATCGAGAAGAAAGAATCGTCACCCAATCCTTTGTTTCACGTCGAGACGATCTTATCGTATATAGAGTAAGAAATTTAGATGGTTTGCTTGATGTGACGATGATACCAACAATCTATGACAAAGAAGAACTCTCTGGTGCCTTCTTCTTCCAAAATAATCAGTTTAAATGGCACTATAACTACACCTTTAAAGAGGGTGGTTATACAGTGAATGGACAGTTCGAGACACACGGTGGAAAAGTTGCAACAAAGGGTAACCATATGCGTATCTCCGATACGAAAGAAATCGTGTTTCTATTTAGAATTGAACCAACACTAATGTCACCGCCATTATGTGAAAAGATTACCGATTACCACTGGTTATTGAGTCGACATCGTGCCATCCATCAAGAGTTATTTGACCGCGTACAATTAACATTGAAGAAAGATAAGAAAATAGATGACAGTTTCACGGCTTTAATGGTTGATGCGCAAAATAAACAAACATTACCCCTTACGCTGCTTGAAAAAATATATGATGCCAGTCGCTATATGTATATCGCTTCTTCTGGTCAAGTGACACCCAATCTTCAAGGGATTTGGAGCGGAACATTTTCACCGGCATGGAGTGGTGATTATACGTTTGATACGAATGTCCAACTATCGATTGCTCAAGCATTATCGGGACATTTTGAAGAAGGTTTGTTTGGGTTCTTTGACTTAATTGATTCGTTACTACCGGACTTTAGAGAAAATGCTCGAAGATACTATGGTTGTCGCGGGATTTTTTCATCCATCCACGCGAGTTCACATGGTCATCACATTCATTGGAATAAAGACTGGCCACTCTTATTTTATACCGCAGGTGCTGGTTGGTTAGGTCACTGGTATTATCAATACTACCGGTATACACAGGATACCCAGTTTCTTAAACATAGATGTGTTCCGTATTTAGAAGAAGTCGTCTTATTTTTCCAAGATTTTCTCATAGAGGACCCAGACGGCACCTATCGCTTTAGTCCGTCTTACTCTGCTGAAAATGGTTGTGCGGATAATGCCACGCAAGATATTGCGGTATTAAAAGAAGTATTGACGAATTTAATTGCGAGTTATCACGTGTTAGATGTCGATGAGAAAAAAATAGAAACTCTCACACATATGAAAGAAAAACTACCAGCTTATCGGATCAATGAAGCGGGTGCTTTAAAAGAATGGTTACCAAATGAAAAGGAAGAAAACTATAATCATCGTCATTTTTCTCATCTTTATCCCATTTTTCAAAGCCGTGAGTTTACCGAAGAAACGGCACCCGAACTTTTTAAAGCCGCGCGAATAGCCTTTGATAAAAGAAGAGAAGCCTGGTTAGATAGTGATGAGGGTGATACGACATCGACACATGGAAGAATGCATAGCGCGCTTCTAGCAACGCAATTTCATTTGCCAGATATGATTAAGGATATTTTTATGATGTTAATTAATCATGATTGTTTTTATCCGTCATTAATGATGAGTCACTATAACAACCGGGAAGTATTTAATGTTGATGGAAATGGTGCTTTCCCGCAAGTGATTCATGAAATGTTGGCTGATTATCATCATCACACGCTCTATCTATTACAAGCCTTACCGACAGATATTGAAGCGGGTGAAATCCAAGGCTTACAGCTACCAGATATGATGGAAGTGTTAAACTTAAAGTGGGATTTAATAGAAAAACGCGTCAAATTATCGCTTGTAAGTCGAGTGAGACAAGCGGTACAATTTAAATTACCGCTATATCCAAAGGCAAAGATACATAACCATTTAGCTAATGGTTATGTTGCTGAATTAAACAAAGACCAACCAGTCATTATCGAAATTGAGTTGTAAAGGAAAGGAGGTCAACGGATGAGAAGGCTAAAAGAGCTGTTACTCAATCTGAAAATCAGTAAAAAACTCATGGGGGGTTATTTAATTGCCACAGCTTTCCCTCTTATTTTAGTTGGCCTTTATTTAAATATTAGTGTCAGAGACGTTGTTGTGAACAATGCCATTTTTGAAGCAGAGGCAAACTTAGAAAAAGTAGAATTACAACTCGAAAATGCGATCAATCGTGTGACACAAGCATCAGATCTTGTTTATTTGGATAAAGGGATTGAATCGCTTTTAACAGAGACGTACGATTCTAACTTTGAAGTATATCAAGCCTATGCAAACTATCCGGTTTTTGATAATTTTTTAGAATTTTACGAGGAGATTGAGAATATTCAATTCTTTATGGAACGTTCCATGATTTCAAACTCATACTTTATTTCCGTTGATGAGGCAATTGAACAAACCGATTGGTATCAAGAAGCCAAAGAAAAACAAGGACGGATCAGTTGGCTCATTAAAGAAGAACACTGGACAAAAGAGCGATATCTTACCTTAACCCGAGCCGTGTATGGGACAGAAAATCAATACTTAGGCGTGGTCAATATCTATGTGTCAATGGATAAATTAAGACGGATGATTAATAGCGAGATTCATGACACGTATATCATTTTAGATAATGATACGATTGTGTATGCGAGTGATTCAGAAAAACAATTTATGAAACCAACGTTTCTGTCCGGTTTCACTGACGAAGAATTAGATCAAACGTTGTTATTTGATGATATGTATGAAGGAGAAGATGTAAAGATAAATGTTCGCCGTCTAAAGCCTGAAAAGTCACTCCAAAACGATTTACAACTGGCTTCAATCATCCCGTTAGAGATGTTAATGGCCCAACCAAATCAAATTTTCTTGCAAGGTTATCTGATTATTATCGGTGTACTTATTGTCTCCTTGATTGGCTTTAGAGTGTTCATTCGGACATTTAACACGAGAATTAACACATTGAAAAGTGCAATGGGACGTGTCGCTCGTGGTCAATTTAACATTGAACCAAAGATGGTCGGAACAGATGAAATAGGCGAGGCGTATGATGAGCTTTATGAGACATCGCAAAGTCTACAAAAACTCATTGATGAAGTGTATATCCATAAAATAAAAGAAGAACGTTGGTACCGTCAACAGAAAGAATCTGAGTTTAAGATGTTGTCTAGTCAGATTAACCCGCATTTCTTATATAACACATTAGAGATGATTCGGATGAAAGCCCTCGTAAATAAAGATCCAGATGTCGCCACGTTAATCAAAAAGTTAAGTAAAATGATGCGTCAAGCATTGGAAAGAACCGATCGTCCTGTAGCGCTGAAGGATGAACTGAATTTAATAGAAAATTATTTAGAGATTCAAGCGATGCGCTTTGGCGATCATTTTAGTTACACGATAGCAGTCGACCCGGGGTTAGATGATTATAAAGTATTCCCATTGTTGATCCAACCCATTGTAGAAAATGCGATCGTTCATGGACTTGAACCAAAAGAACAACGTGGACATCTGACACTTACAGTTAGAGAACAAGAAGACGATATCATCATCGCTGTCACTGATAACGGTGTGGGAATGACAACGAAACGGCTATTAGAGGTAAGGCAGGGCTTAACCGTGACAGACCATTTAAATGGTCGACGAATTGGGATTCGAAATGTTCATCAACGGATGATGCTGTATTATGGTCAAGATTATGGATTGACGATTGAGAGCACTAAAAACGTAGGCACAACAATGACGTTACGGTTGCCAAAAAGAGATTAACGTAAGGTTTGGGGAGGTAGTTAAGATGTATAAAGTCATGTTTATCGACGACGAACCGATTATTCGAGAGGGCATGCGTCATGTGATTGACTGGGAAGCTCTTGGTTTTTCAGTTGAAGGGGATTATGGCCATGCGAGAGAAGGCCTAAAGGCCATTATTAAACACCGCCCAGATGTCGTCTTTGTCGATATTAAGATGCCTGGAATGACCGGGCTTGAATTAGTAACGGAAGCAAAAGCAGCAGGATATGACGGTCGATTTATCATTTTATCAGGTTATTCGAATTTTGATTATGCCAAAGAATCAATTAAGTTAGGTGTCGATGCGTATCTACTCAAGCCCATTGATGAAGATGAATTAGTCGACTGTTTGTTAGAGATGAAAGAAAATATTAAACAAGAGGAACAAATCCATTCACAAATTTCTCAATTCAAAGAACAATCCATTCATGAAGCGTGGCGAGCCGTTATTGATGGCCGAACGAATGATTGGTTAGGTCATAGTGAATTAAAGACGATACCAGGACCATTTTTAATCGGCGCTATTTTCTTTCGTAAAGCATTAAGTCGGCGGCGCTTGAAAACTTTATTTGAAGAACATAAAATTACGAAGTCTTTTGTGATATTTAAGGATTATCTCAGTTACTTAGTTTTTCCAAGTGCCACAGACGATACGAAAGATGATTTTAAACAAGCGGTCGTCTTAATTAAAAAACTAATTGATGAACAGGCTTACGCGATTTTATCTGAACCGGTTGATGATATCCACAAACTGTCTTCCGAAGTTCAAACGATTCAAGACGCAGAGCAAGTCATTTATGTCCTTCCATCACAAGTTGTATACACGACCAAGCACGTTCTTAAAAGTAATCATGAACAAGAGCAACCACTGAATATACACGCCTTTATTCAACGGGTTATTCATGCGTTAGAATTTAAAGATAAAGTGATTCTTTCAAGTGTCAAAGAAGATTTTATTCACTACTTTCAAACAAACAGCGTGACGAAAGATCGTGTAGAACAGCGGATGTTTGAGTTTGTTTTACACCTCACTGATAAAGTTAAAGAACAGTATCCTGAAGTAACCATGACATCAAAAAATGAATGGTATGAAATTATCGTCGATGCGGATCATTTATTTGATTTGTTAGATGAGTTGATAGAAGAAATATGGGCGATGTCTAACCAGATGACCGGCTTTCAATTTAATGCTGATGATGATATGGAGAAAGTGGTCGCGTATGTCCATCACTATTACGCCAAGGATTTGAGTTTAAAAGTGCTGGCTGAAATGTTTAGTTACAATAGTTCTTACCTCGGTAAGAAATTTAAAAAATATACAGGAGACTACTTTCATGTCTATTTGGAACGATTCCGTATAGAAAAAGCTAAACAACTCCTAACAAATCGAACCATTAAAATCTATCAAGTATCAGAAGCTGTCGGCTTTAACAATATGGATTATTTTTATAAAAAGTTTAAAAAGCATGTTGGCAAAAGTCCGAAAGAATATCAGTTATCTTTAGAAAGGGATTGACATCATGAATCAAAATATCATGGACCGGCTTATTTATCAGATAGCAAACTATGTCTATTGTTTCTTTATCACCAATGTCTATTTTATGGTGCTTATTAGTCCATTTATCTTCGTCTATTATTTTTCAGAATTTACTATAAAAAATATTTTCTTATATTATGTGTCGCTTTTACTATTCGGTCCAGCTTTTGCGGGGTTATTGAAAACAATGGATAAGTTGATTGAAGATAAAATTATCGCCCCAACAAAAACCTTTTGGCACTACTTTAGGGTGAATTTTAAAACGGCTATGAGTTACTGGCTGATTATATCAACACTGTTACTTATTTTAATTGTCGATCTCTATTATGCTAATCTGTTTGCGCCATTTTTATCGATGGTCTTTCTCATCTTAATGGTTGGTGTGATCGTGATAGCGATGTATGGTTTTCCTATTTTAACTCGATTTGAATCAGGCTGAAAAGTTTGTTTGTTGTCTCTACTTATGCGGTGTTTCGATTTTTTAAAGTGACCGTTCTTAATGCGACAACATTGATATCTTTTGGGATTATCTTTTACTACATGCCAGGTATTTTAAGTTTGTTTTTAATGAGCTTCATTGCCTTCTTTATGATGTATAATTTAAAACAGCCGTTTATAATCTTACAAGATAGTTTTCAAAAGGATCAGGGAAAGGAGAAATAAAGCATGAAAAAGAAAGGACTTATACTTATCGTAGTCATCATCATTGCTATTGCAATACTCTTCTTTATTCAACTGACTAAAGAAAAAGACTTAGCGATTCAAGATCAACCGGCAGAAAAAACGCCAGAAGAAACGGAAAGCTATAGCTTTATTAAAGAACCAACGACTATAACCGCGATTAATTTTCTTACAGAGCAAGGTTTTGTGCTAGAAAAAACAGAGGGAAGTTGGACGGTGGCTGGACGTGCGGAAGAGACAGATCAAGCAATTGTAACGGAAAGTCTCCAACGTTTAAGTTTATGGGAAGGTGAACGAGCCAACGTTAACCGTAAAGATGTCGGATTAGATTTTCCACTGATTACTTTGAAAATCAAACAAGATGAAAAAGAGAAAAAGTTAGCGATTGGTGAACTAAATATGGCACAGACCGCTTATTATGTTAGCGATGATCAAACAGGCGATATTTATTTAGTGAATCGAGACCTTGTGGAGCAGTTCCCGTTCTATGCGGAAGCATTTTTAGATCGATCGTTGTTAAGTGAATTATCAACCATTGACACTGTCACCATTGACAATGAAACAGAAGTGATTGAGTTGACGAGAGAAAATCCTTTTACAGAAGCGGAGTCACTCGCAAACATTACAGGATGGTTCCTCAAGCAGCCTTTCAATTATCCGCAATTCACCTCTTATTCTGTCACGGAAACTTTCGTTCAAACGTTAAGTAGCTTATCGTTTGAAGAACTTGTCATGGTAGACAAAGCGGATGAGATAACGGGTTTAACAGAGAGTGCTTTCACGATCGCTTTTACATCTGCTGACAGTGAAAAGGTGATGATAATCGGTAAGCCAGCCTCGCAAAACACGTATTATGCTACGTTTAAGAATGATGATCAAGTCTTTACCTTAGCAAATGAGGTGGTTCGTGTCTTTAGTACCCCGTCAGAAGCGTTTCATGATGGCTTCATTAAAGTCATCGCACTCGACACATTAGATGAATTAATGATCACAACAAAAGATAGCGTGCACGCCTTACATGTCGAAACAGAAGGTAAAGGTGATGATAAAACGACCGTCTTTACCGCAAATGATGCGGCATTAGACGCAAGCATGGTTAGAAAACAATACACCGCACTTGCCGGCTTACAAGGGACAGAGCGAAGCAATGTTGAGGTGATGCCAACAAGAGACATAAGTTTAACATATAAAATCAATACCGAAGACGGTATAAAAGAAGTCGTGGTCGTTTTTAGTGAATATGATGCCACACACTATGCGGCATTTGTCGACGGTGTCAATGATTTTATTATTGAAAAGAGTCAAGTGAACGAAGTAGTCAACGCTATGGTTAGCGTCATACATTCGAATGAATAATGGTAGAAATGAGGCGCTACACTTGATAAGTGTTCACATGATGAAGAGTTAAATAATAGTCAATGAATGAAAACGAGAGACGACGTACTCTCGTTTTTACTTGTTTTTATCTCTTGTTTGTTAGGCCGTTTGAAGTCATCACTATTTTTGACTGGATTTTAACACTTATTCATTAGGTTTTCGTTGTAAGCGATTTCTAATACACTATAAGTAGTTAATTCGTAGGGAGTTATCGAGACCTTAAATGTAAGGGAGAGAGAAAAATGAGTAAACATACGACAACGGTTACCGTAGGAGGGACAGCTTCAAAAAACGCAAGAAAATTAACGGTCGCATCAAACAGACAATCATTTTTTAAACGAATGATGTCGCAGAAAATGTTGATTGCGATGTCATTACCTTTTGTTCTTTGGTTAATAATTTTTCGTTATATTCCAGTTGTTGGTTGGCTAATGGCCTTTCAAGACTATAAACCACAAAACGGATTTTTCGGAAATGAGTGGGTAGGGCTTAAACATTTTAGAGATTTATTCAATGAACCGACATTCTTCAGGGCATTAGAAAATACGATCGGGATGGGTGTGTTAGGACTGGTTTTTACCACACTAGCTGCGATTACCTTTGCTTTATTATTAAATGAAATGCGTTTCTTGAAATTCAAGAAATTAACACAAACGATTTCCTATTTACCTCACTTTGTGTCATGGGTCATCGTTGCTAATATTGTCACGACGATGTTATCGATTGAAGGACCAATCAATGGTTTACTAACCTCAATTGGAATTTTAGATGATCCGATAAATTTCATGGCTAAACCGGGGATGTTCTGGGGCATTGTCACTTCAGCTGAAGTGTGGAAATCGACCGGTTGGAATGCGATTATTTACTTTGCGGCTATGGCGGGTATTGATCCACAACTTTATGAAGCAGCCAAAGTGGACGGGGCTTCTCGCTTGCGTCAGATGTGGCATATCACGTTACCAAGTATTCGTTCTGTTATCATTGTCTTACTTATTTTAAGTATTGGAAACTTGATCAATATTGGCTTTGAGAAACAGATGCTACTGGGGAATAATATCGTGATGGATAAAGCTATTGTGATCGATTTGTATGCATTAAATTATGGTATCGGTATGTTCCGCTACTCCTTCGGTACAGCGATTGGTATTTTCAAATCTGTTGTTAGTGTGATTTTAATCTTAATTGCGAACGGATTTGCCAAGAAAATCGGTGAAGGACGTGTCTTCTAATGAGACCGTATACATGTGAGGAGGAGCAAAAATGAAAAAGAAAAAATTTACCGCATTCGACATGGTATTGCTTATTTTTATGCTGGTTGTCGTTGTCGTGACGCTATATCCGTTTCTTAATATCTTAGCTATTTCATTTAATGATGCGACTGATACAGCTCGAGGTGGCTTGCACATTTTCCCGCGACAATTCACGTGGGCGAATTATGAATATATTTTTAATGGTAATGATCGGTTGCTAGGAGCATTTGGTATGTCTGTTTTACGTACGGTTGTCGGTACGGCAACCGGCATACTTGCAAGTACGATGCTTGCCTACACATTGAGTCGACGCGATTTTGTTTTTAATGGTCCGGTTAGTTTTATCTTAGTCATTACGATGTTTGTTAGTGGTGGATTAATTCCTGAATTCTTACTGATAAGAGAACTCGGTTTAATGAACAATTTCTTAGTGTATATTTTACCGATGTTACTCAATGCCTTTAACGTCATCGTCATCAGGTCCTTTATGGACGGGATTCCAATAGCGTTAACAGAATCGGCAAAAATGGACGGGGCTCATGACTTTACGATTTTTTGGAAGATTATTATTCCTTTATCGTTACCGGTCATCGCGACCGTGTCGTTATTTTTAGCCGTTGGTCAATGGAACAACTGGTTTGATACGTATTTGTATGCTCGAGCAAATGAGAATCTTACAACACTGCAATTTGAATTAATGAAAATACTTGACAACACCCAAATGTCAGGTGGCGATATTACCTCAGGTAATGCTGAATACGTTGCAGGTAGAACGAATCCCCAATCAATTCAAATGGCGATTACGATTATTGCCACTGTTCCAATTTTGATGGTATATCCATTTTTACAACGATACTTCGTTACCGGTTTGACTTTAGGGGCAGTTAAATCTTAATCGTTATTAAAATGTGTGAATGATGTTGGTATTAATGAAAATTAATATAAATATTTAAACAAATGGAGGGTTAAAGAAATGAAAAAGCATTTATCCGTTTTATTTATGTTGATGTTGGTAGGATTGTTAACACTTGCTGCCTGTGGTGATGACTCATCAGATGGCGGTAGTGATAACGATAATACCGATAATAGTTCCGAAGATAATGGTTCAGATGAACCGGTCACCTTGACATTTTTCAGTTCAGATGGCGCTGAAAAGACATTTGACGATCCAGTGGCTAAAAAAATCACTGAGGCAACAGGTGTCTATTTAGAGATGGATTATCCGGTTGGTGGTAATGATGAAGCCATTCCTTTAATGATTGCCGGTGGAGAATATCCTGACTTAATCTTTGCTAAAGGTGATTTAGGTAAGTTAATCGATGCTGGTGGTGTTATTAAGTTAGATGACATGATTGAAGAGCGTGGTGACAATTTAAAAGCCCTTTATGGTGATCAAATTGACCGTTTACGTAACTCCGTTGATGACCCAAGTATTTATCAAGTAGGAACGTACGGTGTTGAAAATCAACCATTAGAAACATCAGGAACATTCCAAATTCAATTAGAAGTATTACGTGAATTAGGCTATCCTGAAATTGATACATTAGAAGACTTTGAAGCAGCACTTTCGGAATACCATGACATGTATCCAGAAATTAATGGTCAGTCAACGATACCTTTATCACTTCAAGGATCTGATTGGCGCTGGTTAATTACTGTCGGAAATCCAGCTGGATTTGCGGGTGGATTCCCAGATGATGGCCAATGGGTCATTGATAATGATACAGGGGAAGCAACATATAAGTTCGTGTTAGATGAATTTAGAACGTATTTCAAATGGTTAAATGGTATGAATGCTAAAGGATTACTTGACCCAGAATCATTTACCCAAACACAAGAGACGTATATTTCAAAATTATCTACCGGTCGCGTGCTGTCAGTGGCTGACCAAGATTGGAATATTGGTGATGCGCGTAGTGCCCTTATTCAAGATGGCATGGAAAACCGTACTTTCGCACCACTTCCAGTTGTATTAGATGAATCAAAAACACATCAAGCATTAAAAGATTATGGTTTTGCTGGTGGATGGGGTATTGCGATTTCTTCGACTTCAGAACATCAAGAGGAAGCTTTTGATTTCTTAGATTGGATGGCATCAGAAGAAGCACAAATCCTTGTCAACTGGGGTGTTGAAGGTGAACACTATGAAGTTGTTGACGGCGAACGCGTCATGTTTGATGAGGTTCGAGAAAAACTTGAAACAGATGCTAATTACTCTAAAGAATCAGGTGTTGGCTATTATATCTATCCATTCCCACAATGGGGAACTGCGGCAGTAGATTCAAATGGCCAATCCATTACTCGTGACAATAAAGAACAGGTCATTGAAGGCCAACTCGCACCAGAAAAAGACGCGTTAGCCGCGTATGGTATGGAATTGTGGATTGACTGGTTCCCAGCTCAAGATGAATTAGAGATTTCTAATCACGGTGCCGCCGCAAACTTCTCTATTCCGTCAGGTTCTGATTTACAAATCATCCAACAACGTGCGGATGATATTACAGAACAACGGATTACCGAAGCCATATTAGCTGACCCAGCTGAATTTGATGGCCTTTGGGATAATATGCTACAAGAATTAGAAGATGCGGGTGTTGAACAGTTAAATCAAGAAATGACAGAATTGACTCAAAGTGTCCGTGAGTTATGGGGAACGAATTAAGTCGTTTTTGGATTAGCTTCTAAGCGTATATAAAATGAACAAATAATTTAAGATGGCCTAGTCCCAATCGGATTAGGCTCATCTTATTCTATACATATGGAGCGCATTATATTGAAGAATCATTGACATACATACCTTTCGCAAAAAAAGGCAAAGGGAATTAAGCATCAAGTGAAGGAGAGAACAAAAAATGAAATTTACTGATGGAAACTGGTTAGTAAAAGAAGGTTATGAGATACATTTTCCAAGGATCGTATATGATACAAAAGTAGAAGAAGAAGCGGTGACATTGTATGCACCGTGTAAATATATTAATCATCGTGGAGACACACTCGATGGTCCACTGTTAACTATTACCTTATCGTCACCGATGGAAAATGTGATTCATGTAGAAACGTGGCATTATCAAGGGGAAAAACCGAAATATCCAAACTTTCATCTTCATGAAGAATTAAAAAAAATAGAGATTGATGACCAAGAAAAAACCATTACGTTGTCTTCTGGTGAGTTGAACTTATCGATTGATAAGGAAGATTTTCGGATGATTTTTGCTGATGCCGTTGGAAAGATTGCTGAAGCAGATCAAAAATCACTCGCATGGATTACTGGTCCAGATGATCACACATATATGCGTGGCCAATTGACTTTAGGTGTTGGTGAGTATTTATATGGATTAGGTGAACGCTTCACACCGTTTGTTAAGAATGGTCAGTCAGTTGATATCTGGAATGAAGATGGTGGGACAAGTTCTGAGCAATCTTATAAAAACATCCCCTTCTTCTTATCCAATAAAGGCTATGGTGTGTTTGTGAATCATCCTGAAAAAGTAAGTTTTGAATTGGGATCAGAGCTCGTCTCACGCACACAGTGGAGTGTTCCAGGTGAGAAATTAGATTATTACTTTATTTATGGCCCAACCCCTAAACAAGTGATTAATCGTTACACCGCACTAACAGGCCGTCCTGCTTTACCACCAGCATGGTCGTTTGGTTTATGGTTATCGACATCATTTACGACTGATTATAATGAAGAGACGGTCACCCACTTCGTTGATGGGATGGCCGAGCGAGGGATCCCTTTAAGTGTTTTCCATTTTGATTGTTTCTGGATGGAAGGCTTTGAATGGACGAACTTTATTTGGGATAAGAAAAACTTCCCTGACCCTGAAGCGATGCTGAAGCGTTTAAAAGATAAAGGCTTAGAAATTTGTGTCTGGATTAATCCGTATATTGCTCAAAAATCTCCCTTATTTAAAGAAGCACATGAACAAGGATACTTGATTAAAAAGTCAAACGGTGATACGTGGCAATGGGACCGCTGGCAAGCGGGCATGGGGATTGTGGACTTTACCAATCCAAAGGCGGTGAAATGGTATCAAGACCATTTACGACAGTTAGTGGATATGGGGGTTGACTCATTCAAGACCGATTTTGGTGAGCGAATTCCAACGGATGTCGTCTACTTTGATGGCTCAGATCCGATGAAGATGCATAATTACTATAGTTATCTATATAATCAAGTCGTTTTTGATTTATTAAAAGAAACAAAAGGTGAACAGGATGCTGTTGTCTTTGCCCGGTCAGCAACTGCGGGAGGTCAACAATTCCCGGTTCACTGGGGTGGAGACTGTGATTCAACGTATGAAGCAATGGCTGAAAGTCTCAGAGGTGGCTTATCACTTACTACATCTGGCTTTGGTTATTGGAGTCATGACATTGGTGGATTTGAAAGTACTGCCTCGCCAGATGTATTTAAACGATGGACGCAATTTGGGTTATTATCGAGTCATAGCCGGTTCCATGGCAGTGCTTCTTATCGTGTGCCTTGGAACTTTGATGACGAGGCAGTGGATGTCGCTCGCGAGTTTACCAAGCTTAAAAACACACTAATGCCTTATCTGTATCGCTTAGCGGTTGAAAATAGTCAAACAGGTATTCCGGTTATGCGTTCAATGCATGTTGAATTTCCAGAAGATCCGATTTGTGATACACTTGATCGACAATATATGTTAGGTGAGAGTATCCTAGTGGCGCCAATCTTTAATAAAGTGGGACAAGCGTCTTACTACTTACCAAAAGGTAAATGGACGCACCTGTTATCAGGTGAAGTAAAGGACGGTGGCACGTGGGTGAAAGAGACTTACGACTTTATGAGTCTCCCACTATTCGTGAGAGAAAATACGGTGTTACCAATCGGACACTATGATGTAAAACCTGTTTATGATTATCTTGAAGACTTAACGCTAAAAGTCTATCATTTAGATAAAGGAACAGACGTTGTCTTACCTGTTTACACAACAGAGGGTCACTTAGGTGCCACTTTTACGGTTAGTCACAAAGATAAGATTGAGACTCATGTAGACCAAGAAGTAAATTATCACGTCGAAGTCGTCAATGATGAAAAGTAAAAGGAAGAATATATAGATGAGTACCAGGCCAAGCGGCCTGGTTACATCTGTTTGTGCGGAGGGGATGCAGGTGAAGCTTAAAGAAGCATTTCAAGGGATGACGACAAAAGAAAAAGTAGATTATGTGTGGGAATATTATAAAGGCATCATCATCGGCAGTCTTTGTTTTTTACTATTTATCTGGTTAATGGTTGATGGCTTCATGAGTAAGGACGAAGAACCTGTCGTGGTCACGATATTAAGCCGTACTTCTCTAGCAGGAATTGAAGAGATAGAGGAAGCTTTTTCCCATGAAACATTTGATGTGTATGTGGATCATATTTATCATGAAAATGGTAAGATTCCGGAAAATGGGATGCAATCTATTGAAAGATTATCTACTAGTCTTGCGGTCGGACAAATTGATTTATTTGTGATTGATCAAACGATGGCGGAATTAATGATGTTAGAAGAGGTGTTAGCGCCGATTGACGATATGATTGATACGACAACTATTCAGATAGATCAACAAGACCAACTGATACTAGAAAATGATTGGTATGGCATCCGGGCCAGTACGTTATCAGACTTCAATCGTTAGAGAAGAGTGATCAGCTGTACGTCTTTATCCCAGCGACGGCAAGACATGTTAAGAAAATCGAACAATTACTAAAATAAGGATCATATAGGAAAAACACCTGTAAAACATCAATTTTACTGATGGTATACAGGTGTTTTTTCTCTGGTTATTTCTTTGTGGAAGCGTTATAATGGTTGGACATTTGAATGAATCACAAAATTACTTCGTACCGAATAGTCGATCGCCTGCATCGCCAAAGCCAGGATCGATATAGCTCTTTTCATTTAGACCTGGGTCAATCGCACCGGTATAAATCGGAACGTCAGGATGGTCTTGATGAATGCGATCGATGCCTTCTTTAACAGAAATTAAACAGAGGAATTTAATGTTTTTAGCTCCGCGTTTTTTAATAGCGGTTAAGGCTGCAGAAGCAGAGCCACCTGTTGCTAGCATAGGATCTACTACAATCAGTTCTCGTTCGCCAGCATCTTCTGGAAGCTTGGCATAGTACTCGATGGCTTCTAATGTCTCTGGGTCACGGTAAAGACCAATATGTCCTACTTTTGCGACAGGAATTAATGATAAAATCCCATCAACCATGCCTAAGCCGGCGCGCATAATAGGCACAATACCTAATTTTTTACCGCTCAATCGCTTGACAGTTGTCTTTGCGACAGGCGTTTGAACGGTGACATCCGTTAATGGTAAATCAAGGGTAATTTCGTAAGCCATCAATTTAGCTATTTCATTAACAAGTTCTCTAAATTCTTTAGGACCTGTACTTTCTTCACGAATAATGCCGAGCTTATGTTGAATAAGTGGATGATGAAAGACATGGACATGTTTTTCCATAAATAATAACCTCCTTGTGTATTCGGGTGTTTATGTTACAGAAGGTCTATTCGCAAAACAAGGTCAAAACTAGACAATAATTTAATAAAAATTAGGCAAAGGATGATAAATATGTTATCAATTGAACGACTATTAGAGATGACACCATTTAAAGATGTGACGGTCATCGCAGGACGCGGGGGCTTGTCTCATGAAATTAAAAGCGTCAATGTTATGGAAGTGCCTGATATATATCCTTATGTGGATGAGCAAGGATTGCTTTTTACGACATTATTTCCGATTTATGATGATGAAGACGCGTTGCATGAATTTATTGTGCGGTTGAGTGAACAAAACCTGGCTGGCGTGGCCATTAAGCTAGGGCGCTATTTACCCGAAGTGCCTGATTATATGATTGAACAAGCAGAAAAACATCAATTCCCGATTCTCATCTTACCGAGTGATGCTAATTTATCGACCTTAACGAATTATATTCTCACTGAACTACTAGATAAAAAGACAACCTTATTAGAGTTTCGCGAAACGATCGCTAGCCGTCTGCATCACTTTTTATTAGAAGGTTCCGATATGACACAGTTTGTTGAGGCGTTATCCGAACTCTCAGAAGCTCCGATTATTATTTTAGACGCACACTTACAAATCGAAGCCACAAGTATAGAGCTTGAGGCAGTAGTCATGAGTGAAAAAGGTCTTTATTATTTAATGAATGAAGAAGATATGAGACAGCAGGTCATCGTGGAATGTTTAAATCAAACATATACAAAAGATGATGTGTTATTTGAACCGATTATGGCAGGTAAAAAACTGTTTGGTTACTTAATGGTGTTAAAGAATGAGACGAGTAGCCAAGAGACGTTAAGCATTATTGTGGAACAAGCCATTATTCTGCTTGCCTACTTGATGCAAACAAAGGCCGCGATTCAACAAAAAGAACGTAATTATCTAGACAGTTTCTTACGTGATATTTTAAATGCCCGTTATCAATCTCAATCAGAGATTATTGATAAGGCTAAAGTGTTTAAATGGCACTTGCATTTTCCTAATGTTATTTTAGTCATTCGTTCAATGGAACAGAACACGGAAAAGAGAATCTCGTCGTATACGAAAGTATTGGACTCTGAAAAAATCGAACAAGCGGTCAGTCATGTGTTTGATATTCCTTTGTCGAAT
Organism: Halolactibacillus sp. JCM 19043; assembly: GCF_001310395.1. NCBI lineage: Bacteria > Bacillati > Bacillota > Bacilli > Caryophanales > Bacillaceae > Halolactibacillus > Halolactibacillus sp. JCM 19043. The sequence continues at coordinate 14,287 of NZ_BAXD01000022.1, read as the reverse complement.
GGCAAGGTTGCTTATTTTGAAGAGGAGCTGGTTGTGTTTATTAGTTTAGCTTTTGAGACGCGGTTACAGGAAAAACTAAGAACGCTGGCGGAGTTAATTGTAAAAAACTTAACCCCTCTAGGGGCTTTTTCAGTGAGTATTTCTGAACCGATCGAGCGACTGCAAGACATTAAGTCGGGTTATCAACATGCACGTCTTGTTCATGATATTTATAAACATCAAAATAAAGCGCCCTATATCAAGTTTTATCAATCACTGGGCTTATTTAAATTATTCCCATTAATGAAAGATGAAGAGAAGATGCAAGCATTTATTGAAGAGTATATTGGTGATATCATTCAATATGATAATAAAAAGGATATGGATTTAATGCATACGTTGTCTGCCTTAATTAAAAATAATGGTAACGTACAAAAAACATCAGATGAGATGTTTATTCATTATAATTCATTACGCTACCGAATCCAGAAGTTAAAGGACTTAGGGGTAGATTTAAATGATGGGGATAAGATGATTGAAGTGGCTGTCGCTTGTCAAATGTATCGTTATTTACATCTATAATCAGACGTTTTTAATGGTTTTTGTATCGTTTTACAGGTGAAGACTTCTTCGACTTTATCCTGGGTGATGTTAAGCGGAAGGTAGATAGTGGTACCATATTCTCTCATTACTGGATGACAAGAGCTGCAGTGTAGGCAGGAATATTTAATAAGAGTTGCAGATAAACAACGTTCATTTTTTATAAGAATGAACGTTGTTTATTTATGGCTTATTTTAATCCATTCCAAGAGTTTTACGAATAAAACTATCAAAGAGTGACGAAATAAAGCGATTACATTTAGCGTTTTTCTACAATGTTTTATTGAAACGTGGTTGCTATAATCAATTTGTAAGACGAATTCGTGCTACATAACAGAAGGGGGGAAGAACATGTCTGAGTTAAAAGTTAAGTTATGGCAACGCTCAGACATCGATGGCTTTTTTGGTTTATTTACGAATAACTTAACGAATATGCTTGTCATGGCAGGTTTGCTGATCGGTGTCGGTTTTCCAACATCCATGATTTTTGGAGCAATCTTACCAGCTGTTGGGTTATCTATTTTTGCGAGCAGTGTCATCTATAGTGTGATGGCTTATCGCTTAGCCAAAAAAGAACAACGTAATACGGTGACGGCTTTACCATCAGGTACGAGTGTCCCTCATATGTTCCTGATCGTGTTCCTGATTATGGGTCCTGTCTACCGCACAACAAATGATCCTTATATTGCTTGGTTTGCTGGATTGAGTTGGGGATTTATTGAAGGAGCGATTGAACTGGTAGGATCATTAATTGGTCCGAAAATTAAAGCAGCTGTCCCTCGTGCAGCGATGCTTGGTTCACTTGCCGGTGCTTCCATTACGTTTATTGCGATGTCGCCCGCCATGCAATCTTTTGATTTACCATACATTGGTCTCGTTTCATTCACTATTATTCTACTAGGATGGTTTGGTAAAGTGTCCTTTCCAAAACATGTGCCTGTCGGTCTTGTGGCGATTGTCATTGGAACGGCTATCGGTTGGATGACAGGTGTCATGGATGTTTCATCTTTTATTGAAGCGCTAAACACCATTGATATTGGTTTACCTACTTTTTCAATCAGTCGTATTATTAGTGGATTTAATGAAGCGGCACCATTTATTGTCGCTGCCATTCCTTTAGGTATCTATAATATGTTTGAAACCATCGATAATATTGAAAGTGCAGAGGTAGCAGGTGACCGTTATGACACAATGACGACGATGATTGCTGATGGGTCCACGAGTATATTAGCAAGTTTGTTTGGTAGTCCTTTCCCAACAGCGGTGTTCATTGGACATCCGGGTTGGAAAGAAGCTGGGGCAAGAATTGGTTACACCCTTGCTACTGGTATCACTATTTTAGTTATTTCATGGTTAGGACTTATCTCATTATTACTTACTATTATCCCATTAGAAGCCATCTTACCTATTCTTATTTACATCGGTTTAATTATCGGTGCGCAAGCTTTTCAACAAGTGGATAGAAAATATGCCCCTGCGATTATTTTAGCACTGATCCCGTGGTTAGCGGATTGGGCTAAAAACTTAATTGGGGATACACTCGCAAGTATTGGGACAAGTGCTGAAGAAATTGGTTATGAAGTCATTGAACAAACAGGACTTCATTATAGTGGCTTAGTCACTTTAGGAAGTGGCGCCATTATTATTGGCATGGTCTGGTCAACCATTCTCGTCTTTATTATTGACCAACAGTTTAAAAAGGCAAGTGTTGTAAGCGTTCTATCAGGTGTGTTGTCCTATTTCGGAGTCATCCACTATGACACAGTTGGGATCCATGTAGGTTTCCCTATGTTTCTCAGTTATTTAGCTGTTGCTGCCTTGTTATTGGTGATGGGAGTTAGAAGCGAAAAGTCATCCATTAGCAATTTAAATAACTAAATAACAACGAAAAAAAGCATTAATGAACAAACGATAGTCATCTGTTCTCACTAAAAATGACACAATATATTTAATGGAGGGTTTTATTATGACAAACAAATTAGCAGTAGAAGCAAAACCGTATGAATTTACTTTTGATCCAGACAAGACAGCACTCGTAATCATTGATATGCAGCGTGATTTCCTTTATCCAGGTGGATTTGGTGAGCAATTGGGTAACGACGTATCAAAAACAAATGTGATTATTCCTACCGTACAAAAAATGTTAGAAAAAGCGCGCGAAAAAGACATGTTTATCATTCATACTCGCGAAGGTCATCGTCCAGATTTATCAGATGTTCCACCAAGTAAACAACGACGTGGCGGTAACATTGGTGAAGTTGGTCCAATGGGACGCATCCTTGTCCGTGGCGAATATGGTCATGATATTGTGGATGAATTACAACCGAAGTCAGGCGAAGTCGTGCTAGACAAACCAGGTAAGGGTGCCTTTTATCAAACAGATTTAGATAGTATTTTAAAGAATAAAGGGATTGAATCACTTATTGTCGCAGGTGTCACAACACATGTTTGTGTTCAAACAACGATTCGTGAAGCAAATGACCGTGGCTTTGAGTGTTTAATGTTAGAAGATGCGTGTGCCGCTTTTGATCCAAAAGATCATGAAGATTCTATTCGTATGATCAATCAACAAGGTGGTATTTTTGGTTGGACAGCACCAACTGAAAATGTCTTACGCGTATTAGGATAGGAGTGGAGAAAAATGAGTAAACAAACAAAAGGAACGCCTTGGTTTGTCAAAGGCGATACAAACGGATTTTTCGGTTTATTTAGTAACGTATTAACAAACTTTTTAGCGGCGATTGGTTTACTAGCGGCGATTAATATGCCAAGTGATATCCTTTACGGAAAAATCGTACCAGGTACAGCTGTAGCGATTGGTCTTGGTGGTATTATCTTTGCGATTCAAGCAAGAAGAAAATCGCTTGAGACTGGAAAAGAAGATATGACGGCGATGCCGTATGGTCTTAGTGTTCCCCATTATTTCATTGTCGCCTTTGGTGTTATTTTACCGGTCTATGCGGCAACAAATGATTGGGTGATTGCTTGGTCAACAGGGATTGCTTGGAACTTAGTACAAGGGATTATCATGACACTCGGTGCCTTTGTTGGACCGTTCATTCAAAAATATATCCCACGTTCTGCGTTACTTGGTTCACTTGCTGGTATTGCCTTAACGTTTATTGCAATGAACCCAATGGGAGAGATTTTCTCAACACCTTACATTGGATTGCTCACATTAGTGATCGTACTTGGTGGTTGGATTGCCCATAAAAAACTTCCTGGTAATATTCCAGCTGGTTTACTAGCCATTATTATTGGGATGGTACTGGCTTGGGCAACAGGTTACATGGAGTTATCTGCTGTACAAGAAGCAGCAAGCGGTTTTAGAATTGCCTTCCCATCAATCGCGATTGGTAACTTGATTGAAGGATTTGCTTACCTTTCACCATTCCTTGCAGCAGCTATTCCGCTGGCAATTTATGACTTCTTAGAGAGTTTAGATAATATTGAAAGTGCAGAAGTTGAAGGGGATAAATACCCAACCACTCAGTCACTGCTTGTACCAGGTTTATTATCTATTTTAGGTTCGTTTTTAGGTAGTCCTTATCCAACGATTATTTACATCGGGCACCCTGGTTGGAAGAAAGCCGGTGCACGTGTAGGTTACTCAATGGCAACAGGTGTCGGTATTATGTTAATGGCATTTGTAGGATTGATGCCACTTGTGATGTCCATCATTCCACTGGTTGCTCTCTTACCTATTTTAGTGTATATCGCCATGACTATCGGTACACAAGCTTATACAACAGCTGATCCTAAACACGTACCAGCCATGATTTTAGGTTTAATGCCTTTCATTGCAAGTTACGTGATCTTACAAGTTAATAACACCTTAACAGCTGCCGGTTTAAGCGCGAGTGAGATTGGTTTTGATGTATTAAGAGATAATGGTGTTTATTATGAAGGTTGGTCAACACTCGGTGCTTCAGATATCTTAGTTTCCATGATGTTGATTACTATTGTTATTTTCTTGATTGAAAAGAAATTCAAAGTGGCCGCAATATATAGTTTAATTACAGCTGTCTTATCATTCTTTGGATTTATTCACGCAGGTGCTTTTGGTTTCGGTACGGGTAGTGAAGCCGCTCTAGGTTATGTTGCAATGGCCGCTGGTTTACTGTTCTTAAATTACTATAAACATCCAGATGAAAAACACGAATAATAACACAATGACTGAGAGAAGGGGTGCTTTGTGAAATTAACCGGAAAACAAATAGATTGGGGACTTAAGCGTTATTTGCTCGGACAGAATATGGGCCAAGTGATTGGTCAAGTTGTTGGTGTGTATCAACAAGTGATTAATATTCAATTAATACAAGCCGACCGTTTAGTCACAATAGCGAAGTCACAGGTTGTGCAAACGCCCGATATGATAAAAATCTCTGAGGATGATGTGTTTAACGCATGCGTTAAACACATCAATCCGAGTGGAAATGTCTATTTAATCGGTTATAATACGTTGATGATTGAAGATGTCGTGATTGATTTTCACCACGCTGAACTATGGAGCGGTCGCTTTATTCGTTATCCAGACAGTGTCCAGGTCACAGAACAAATGATCAAACAATTGAAAAAGTTTTTAATTCGAAAAGGTCACGATCAAGGTATATTAGGTAGTTATCAAGTAGCTATAAACAATCAGCCATCCGATACTTTATCACTACATCAAGATGCGTTGAAAGACCGGTTAATGATGTTTAAACAGTGGCCAACTCTTGAAGTGATGAAACAATTTGTTGGTTTAGGTATTGGTCTTACCCCGTCAGGAGACGACTTTTTACTTGGGTTGTTTAGTGTCTTTCACTACTATCATACCTCCGAGTGGCGACTCGTTTTAGAATACAAAGATGACTTACTTCAGTACATCAAAGAACGAACAACGTCGGTGAGTTATCACATGTTAAAGCAAATGATTTACGGTCAGACAAACGAGGCATTAAAAACAGTGATTGAAAAAGGCCCTGACATGACGTTAAAAGATTTAGAAACATTTTTACACATTGGTTCAACCTCAGGGACAGACATGCTTGTCGGTGTTCTTGTTGGGTTGGAGCACATTCATAGAAAATATATTCAAGGAGGAATTAGTGATGGTATCGAAAGTGATCATAGAGAAGAATGCTTATCATGATTCAGTAACGCTTATGTCGTTATCTGGAAAAGTTTTAAGTAAAGAAGGCGTAAACGAAGCGGTTGTCTCAATGGCAACGGCAATGAATATAGAGTTATTAGATAATATTGGGTTGTTAACTGATGAAGCAAAAGAAGCAACGGAGAATGATTTAATTATTGCTGTTAAGGCAGAGAGTGAAGAGGCTTTAACGGATACGATTCAATTTATTGATGACGCATTGAATAAGAAAAAAGCGGGTAAAAAATCCGGTCAAGAAAAAACAGCTGAAACACTGTCTCAGGCACTTGATCATTTACCAGATGCCAATTTAGCGATTATTTCTGTGCCGGGTGAATATGCTGCCAGAGAGGCACGATTAGCTTTAAATAAAGGTCTTCATGTCATGATGTTTAGTGATAATGTCACGATTGAAGATGAACGCGCATTAAAAGAACTCGGTCGAGACAAAGGTTTACTTGTGATGGGGCCAGACTGTGGAACAGCGATGTTGAATCAAACGGGTTTATGTTTTGCGAATAACGTTCGCGAAGGAAGCATTGGTTTAGTCGCGGCTTCTGGTACAGGATTACAAGAAGTAGCTGTACAAATTGACCGTCTTGGTTACGGCGTGAGTCAAGCGATTGGAACAGGTGGACGTGACTTACACAAAGATATCGGTGGGATTATGATGCTTGAGGGCTTGCGTGCTTTAAATGAAGATGAACAAACGAAAGTCATTGCCCTCATATCAAAACCACCAGCAAAAGAAGTACAAGATAAAATATTAGCTGAAGTTAAAAAAGTAAACAAACCGGTTATTGTTGGATTTTTAGATGGTGACAAGGATGCCGTTGAAGCTTCAGGTGCAGCGTTTGCAAGTACGTTAATTGAGACGGCAAGACAAGCTGTATTAGCTCTTGATTCATCTGTCACGATCGATAAGGAAATGAGTAATGCCTTAACATTATTCACAGAAAATGAGCAAGCTCAACTTAGCTCATCTCAACAATATATCCGCGGATTATTCTGTGGCGGGACACTGACTTCAGAAGCACTCTCAATTCTTCGAAGTGAAGGCTTAGAAGTGAAAAGTAACGTCGCGAAAAAACCAGAAGAAAAACTGGAAGATATTCATGTGAGCGCGGGTCATACACTACTTGATATGGGTGATGATGATTTCACGAAGGGTAAACCACACCCAATGATTGAACCGTCATTAAGAAATGAACGGATAAGAGAAGAATTATTAAATAAAGAGACAGCTGTCTTACTCCTTGATTTTGAACTAGGTTACGGCGCGCATGAAGACCCAGTGGGTGAATCGATTGACGTATTAAAAGAAACATTAACTGAATTAAAGCAAGAAGGCCGTCACGTCACGGTTATTAGTTACATGTGTGCGACAAAGAATGATAAGCAAGGTTACGACAATCAAGTCGATCGCTTAAGCGCACTCGGTGTGTATGTGGCATCTTCAAACGAAGAAATGAGTCAATTAGCGGCGATGATTACGAAGAAGGAGGTTAAATAAATGGGTAACATTCAAGGATTATTTTCACAACCATTAAAAGTAATTAACATTGGAACATCGACATTTAAAAAAGATTTAGATTTACAACAAACGGAAGCTGTTCAATATGATTGGCGACCTCCAGCAGGTGGAAACATTCAATTGATTGAGGCGCTTGATCAGTTCATCGATAGCGATTTAGTACAAGCAGCAAACGAAGAAGCGATTAAGCGAATCAAAGATGCACATCCGTTCTTAATTGATATTGATCAAGCGAAAAATGTCATTCCAGGTATGCATGAGAAAAAGATTCTTCATTCTGGACCGCCTATTACTTGGGATAAGATGTGTGGACCTGTAAAAGGTGCTATTATCGGTGCGCTGATGTATGAAGGATTAGCTAAAGATGAGTCCGAAGCAACAGCGCTCATCGAACGTGGTGAGATTGAGTTTGGTCCAGCGAATGAACATCAAGCCGTTGGTCCAATGGCGGGTATTATTTCGCCATCAATGCCTGTTCACGTCATTGAAAACCGTACCCATGGTAACCGCGCTTATTGTACGGTGAACGAAGGTTTAGGTAAAGTGCTCAGATTTGGAGCAAACTCTAAAGAAGTACTTGACCGCTTAAAGTGGATTGAAACAACGTTCGCACCGGCGCTTAAAAAAGCCATCGCTTTATCAGATGGTATTGATTTAAAATCAATTACTTCACAAGCGTTGCACATGGGTGATGAGTGTCACAACCGTAATAAAGCGTCAACAAGTCTCTTCTATCGTGAGATCATTGATTATTTCTTACAGACTGACCTTACTCAAGCTGAGTTACGTGATGTCGTTGGATTCATTAAAAATAATGAACATTATTTCTTGAACTTGTCGATGCCAGCAAGTAAATCAGCCTTGGATGCGGCACATGGTATCCCTTACTCGACTGTCGTTACGACAATGGCACGTAATGGTGTAGAGTTTGGTATTCGGGTAAGTGGATTAGGAGAAAAAGAATGGTTCACGGCACCAGCGAACTTCGTGAAAGGACTCTTCTTCCCTGGTTACACAGAAGACGATGCGGCACCAGATTTAGGCGACAGTACCATCACTGAAACGATGGGTATCGGCGGTTTTGCGATGGGTGGTTCACCAGCGATTGTTCAATTTGTTGGTGGTGACGTTGAAGATGCCATTGCGTATAGTGAACAAATGTATGAAATCACCGTTGGTGAGAACACCAATTATTCCATTCCAACGCTTAACTTTAGAGGTGGTGCGTATGGTATTGATATTAGAAAAGTGATTGAAACAAACATCTTACCAGTCATCAATACAGGTATGGCTCATAAAGAAGCCGGTGTTGGTCAAGTAGGTGCAGGTATTGTGCATCCACCAAAAGCTTGTTTTGAACAAGCCTTACTACGATTTAAAGAAACATACGAGGAGGGAGCATCATGAGCAAAATTTTAATTGCGCTTGGCGGTAATGCTTTAGGGGAAAATCCAGAAGAACAACGAAAACTGACACATCAAGCAGCCAAACCCATCGTCGATATGATTGAACAAGGACATCAGGTGATTCTCTCACATGGAAATGGTCCTCAAGTCGGTGCGATTCACTTAGCTTTTGGTAAATACGCTGAAGAAAAAGGGTTAGATAAATTAATGCCGTTCGCCGAATCGGGCGCGATGAGTCAAGGGTATATTGGATACCACTTACAAAACGCCCTCCGAGAAGAACTAGCAACACGAGGCATTGAACGTTCTGTTGCCTCCATTGTGAGCCAAGTACTCGTTGATAAAAATGATCCAGCCTTTACATCACCAACCAAACCGATTGGGCCTTTTTATTCAAAAGAAGAAGCGGACCAATTGATGAAGGAAACAGGTGACACTTACATCGAGGATTCTGGTCGTGGCTATCGTAAAGTGATTCCATCTCCTGCGCCCATTGATATCGTTGAAAAAGACATCATGAAAGATCTCATTGATAACGGTCATATTGTGATCGGCGCAGGTGGTGGCGGTATTCCTGTTATTCAAGAGGGGAAACATAAGCTCACCGGTGTTGAAGCTGTTATTGATAAAGACTTAGCAAGTGAATGTTTAGCGGAAGTTCTAGATGTTGATTTCTTCTTTATCCTAACAGGTGTTGATCAAGTGGCGATCAACTTTGGTAAGCCAAACCAGACGGCTCTTGATTCGATGTCAGTGAAAGAAGCAAAAGAATATATTGAACAAGGTCAATTCCCTAAAGGAAGCATGCTACCTAAGGTAGAAGCGGCGATTAAATTTGTCGAATCTAAAAAAGAAAGAAAAGCGATTATTTCATCGCTCGAACGCGCAAAAGAAGCTGTGGAAGGTAAAACGGGGACAGTTATTTATAAAGACAGAGAAAGTATGTTAACGAACTAAAATGACAACACGATGTATCTTCGGATATATCGTGTTTTCATCGTTTCATAAGGTTGTTTCTTGTCATTAAAAACCCCAAGTGTTATTATAAAATGTAGACGTTTACGAAACAATGCGTCAGTATCTATTAGAGGAGCGTACATTTATGCGTGGAATACTAAAAAAGATTTTTGATGGTAATGAACGCCAATTAAAAGAACTGCGACCAACAGTGGAACAAATTGAGGCGTTAGAGAAAGACTTTGAAAGTTTATCAGATAGTGATTTTAAAAATAAAACAATGGAATTAAAACAACGTGTGGAAAACGGTGAAACGTTAGACGACGTTATGGTTGAAGCTTATGCGGTTGTAAGAGAAGCTTCGAAACGTGTGTTAAATATGCGTCCATTCCCCGTACAGTTAATGGGAGCGATTGTCCTCCATGGCGGTAATATTGCCGAAATGAAAACAGGTGAGGGTAAAACCCTGGCTTCAACATTACCGGCGTATTTAAACGCGCTTTCTGGTGATGGTGTCCATATCATTACCGTAAACGAATACTTAGCTGATCGTGATGCGAAAGAGATGGGGCAGTTGTTTGAATTCCTTGGCTTATCCGTTGGCTTAAATGTGAGTGGGCTATCAAAAGAAGAAAAACGAAAAGCTTATGAAGCGGATATTACGTATGGTACAAATAATGAATTTGGTTTTGACTATTTACGTGATAATATGGTGCTTTATAAAGAACAGATGGTTCAACGACCATTAAACTTTGCGATTATTGATGAGTCGATTCCATTTTAATTGATGAGCGAGAACGCATTAATCATTTCTGGAAGCGCCCGTAAGTCAGCGTCACTTTATCAACAAGCGAATAGCTTTGTCAGAGGGTTAAAGAGGGAACACGACTTTAGCTATGATGAAAAAACAAAAGGTGTTCAGTTAACAGAAGAAGGAATCACAAAGGCAGAAAGCTTCTTTAATATTGATAACTTATTTGATTTAAAACATGTCACTTTAACGCATCATATTAATCAAGCACTTAAAGCACATGCGTCGATGCATCGTGATACGGATTATGTGATTGAAGAAGGACAAGTTGTGATTGTTGACCAATTTACAGGACGTCTCATGAAAGGACGTCGCTACAGTGATGGTTTACACCAAGCGATTGAGGCAAAAGAAGGCTTGCAGATTCAGAATGAATCGATGACGCTAGCTTCTATCACGTTCCAAAACTTCTTTAGAATGTATAATAAATTATCAGGGATGACGGGTACCGCAAAAACAGAAGAGGAAGAGTTCCGTAACATTTATAATATGGATGTTGTGGCTATTCCGACAAACAAACCAATCATTCGTGATGACCGTCCAGACCTTATCTTTAAAACAATGGATGGGAAATTCAAGGCAGTGATTGACGACATTAAAGCGCGTCATGAAGAAGGACAGCCAGTCCTTGTCGGTACAGTTGCGGTTGAAACATCAGAAGTGATTTCAGCGTTACTTAAAAAACGCGGGGTGCCACATAACGTGTTAAATGCGAAAAATCACTACCGAGAAGCTGAAATCATTGAAAATGCCGGACAACAAAAAGCCGTCACCATTGCGACAAACATGGCGGGACGTGGGACTGATATCAAACTTGGTGAAGGTGTGAAAGACCTTGGAGGTTTAGCGGTTATTGGTACCGAACGTCACGAATCACGTCGGATTGATAATCAGTTGCGTGGTCGTTCTGGACGTCAAGGTGACCCAGGTGTGACCCAGTTTTATTTATCGATGGAAGACGATTTAATGCGTCGTTTTGGTTCTGATAATATGAAAGCTGTGATGGATCGTTTTAAGATGGACGATGCCCAACCAATTGAAAGTAAAATGGTCTCAAAAGCCGTTGAATCGGCACAAAAACGCGTGGAAGGTAATAACTTTGATGCGCGTAAGAATGTCTTAAGTTATGACGATGTGTTACGTGAACAACGTGAAATTATTTATCAACAACGCTATGATGTCATTGATTCAGAAAACTTAAAAGAGATTGTGTTGAATATGATTGACACAGTTGTCCAAAATCAAGTAGAACTCCATACCCAAGATGAAGATAATGCGAAATGGGAACTTGACGGACTAACCGAATATATTCATGCGAATCTAGTGGAGTCAGAGTATCTCACCCGTCAGGATCTATCAGATAAGTCCCCAGAAGCACTTGTCTCACTGATTATGGATAAAGTAAAAGAGAAGTATGAGGTGAAGGAACAAGACATGGGTGAAGAACGGATGCGTGAGTTTGAGAAAGTTATTCTCTTACGTGTTGTCGATACGAAATGGATGGACCACATTGACCAAATGGATCAACTTCGTCAAGGGATTCACTTACGTGCTTATGCACAAAACAATCCACTGAATGAATACCGGATGGAAGGTTTTAATATGTTTGAAGCCATGGTTCAGTCTATCAATGAAGACGTGTCACGCTATGTGATGAAGGCACAAGTACGTGAGAACTTACAACGTCAAGAAGTGGCGAAAAATGCCACAGCTGTCTCAGGTGATGACGGGAAAAAACAGAAGAAAAAACAACCATTCGTGAAATCTGATAGCATCGGTCGTAATGACCCATGTCCATGCGGTAGCGGAAAGAAATACAAACATTGTCATGGTAAATAAAAGGAATGGACATCCTTGTACTAAGGGGATGTCCATTCGATTGTAAAGAATAGATGAGGTGAAAGGTAATGGAACTAGTAGAAATTAAACAAGAGTTAGAAAAGATGACAAACCGCTTAGCGGATTTTAGGGGGTCTCTTTGACTTAGATGAAAAGCGGACCAAAATTGCAGAGTTAGAACATGAAATGACGGCACCTGATTTTTGGGATGATCAAAAAAATGCGCAAAAAGTGATCGATGAAGTGAATAGTTATAAAGATGTTGTCAATCGCTTTGATGCGCACGTAGAAACGTTAGAAAACTTAGACGTTAGCTATGAACTCGTAAAAGAAGAGGCGGATGAAGATCTGCAGAGTGAGCTCGAGGAAGAGTTAGCTCAGCTACAAGAGGACTTAAATGCCTTTGAATTACTGATGTTGTTAAGTGAGCCATATGATAAAAATAATGCGATATTAGAACTGCATCCGGGTGCTGGTGGAACAGAATCACAAGACTGGGGCAGTATGCTTCTTAGGATGTACACCCGTTGGGCCGAGAAAAAAGGCTTCAAAGTCGAGACGCTTGATTATTTACCGGGTGATGAGGCTGGCATTAAAAGTGTGACCTTACTGATTAAAGGACACAATGCGTACGGTTATTTAAAAGCAGAGAAAGGTGTCCACCGTTTGGTGAGAATCTCACCCTTTGATTCACAAAACAGACGTCACACGTCGTTTGTATCTTGTGATGTGATGCCTGAACTATCAGATGATGTCGATATTGATATTAAGACTGAAGATTTAAAAATTGATACGTACCGTGCCTCAGGTGCTGGTGGGCAGCACGTCAATACGACGGATTCAGCGGTCCGAATTACGCACTTACCGACAAATTCAATTGTGACGTGTCAATCAGAGCGGTCGCAAATTAAAAATCGTGAACAAGCGATGAAAATGTTAAAGGCTAAGCTCTATCAATTAGAAATTGAAAAGCAACAAGCAGAAGTCGATGCCCTTCGCGGAGAACAAAAAGAAATCGGTTGGGGTAGTCAAATCAGGTCTTATATCTTCCAGCCGTACACGATGATTAAAGATCACCGGACGAACATTGAAGTTGGTAATGTCCAAGGTGTGATGGATGGAGATATCGATCCATTTATTGATGGATACTTGCGTCAACAAATGAGATAATTTGATTTAAAAAGGAAAGAAGCACAGTCATATCTTAGAAGAAGTAACCCCCTTAGAGTGAAAGATTTATACACTTTAAGGGGGTTTTTTAGGGAGTCGTTGAGACTATCGTTACTCCTGTCATGGGTTGTGGACGATTAAATGTCCTTAAAGACATATGAAGTGATGCCTTAGCTGGATAGTTATCGGAAATATAACAATGACCTTATACTTTTTTGTAAATATGTTAGGGTAGAGATAGAGAATCTGTATTAACACTGTACATACTGATAAAAAAGGAGAGGCTTATGCGAAAACAGATGAAGAATAAGGGTGTTATTTGGGTTATTGTTGTGTTGGTTATGTGTCTGATCGGGACAAGTGTGTTGTTGTATCAAGAGAAACAACAAGAGACACAAGCATTTCGAAGTTTATTAAATCGTTTCTATGTGGAAGTAGATAAGAGTCTACATATCACTTCACTCATTATAGAAAATGATACGGCGGATGATGAGTATATTGAACGCCTATTCATTAATTTAGAAGTCAGTTTAAATAATATGACGACACTATTAGATTTTGTTGAATTTGCTGTTGATGATACAAACTTTCCAAATGGTGATTTTGCTGCGATAGCCTCTTATACAAGTGTAGAAGATTACGGGGAAGTAGCGTATGTTAGGCGGGTAAAAGAGATGTTAACGGATGTAAAACAAGCCATGTATTCAGAAGAACATAACCAAGAGGACCCGAATCTTACTCCAGAGGCATTTAACACCATTGTAGAAGAAGCGACAAATCAAGCTTGGAAGTATTTTAATTAAAAAATAAAGTCCAAAAAATAGACAACAGAGATGTTCAGTTAAATGCGAGGCCAC
>NZ_BAXD01000021.1:0-56472 GCF_001310395.1 Halolactibacillus sp. JCM 19043 | reverse complement strand
GTGGCCTCGTTAAATGCTGGATGTCTCCTTTTTTAGTATGATTTTAATCCTTTACTCTAATAATGAGATGGTGTGTTAACGGGAAAAAGCCAGTTGTTTCCTATGAGATTATCTGATATACTCCTTTAGGTTGTGATAAATTGCTAAGGGGTGGATGTAATGATACAAAGATATAGACGTGAACCGATGCCAAGACCTTTAGTATTGACATTTGAGTATAGTTTAGTCTTACTCGGTTCTTTTATGATTGCGATTGGCTTTAATTTATTTTTACTACCGAATCAAGTCGCCTCTGGTGCGTTGCCGGTATTAGTACGATTTTGAATAGTGTCTTTGGCTATAGTCCAGAAATTGTCCAGTGGGCGATTAATATCCCGCTGTTTGTCTTAGGGATTTTTATTTTAGGTAAAAACTTTGGGATGAAACATTTGTTGGTACGGTCGCTGTTCCGTTTTTTGTTGGTGTGAGTAGCGCCTGGCCAGCAGCGACACCGGATCCATTACTCGGCGCGATTTTTGGTGGCATGGCTTGTGGTGTCGGAATCGGCATTGTCTTTCGCGGGAAAGGATCGACTGGTGGTATTGATTTAGCGGCACAGATCTTACATAAATATGTGCCCCTTCCTTTTGGTATTTGTATAGCTCTTTTTGATGGGGTAATCGTTTTAACAGCTACATTTGTCTTTTCGGTTGAACAAGGGTTATACGCATTAATCGGACTTTTTGTTACGAGTCGAACGATTGATTTAGTCCAAGTTGGACTGAATAGTTCGAAGAACTTAATGATTATTACTGATCATGTGGAACCAGTGAGAGAAGCTTTACTTAATCAAGTTGACCGAGGTGTCACTGTCTGGCAAGCAGAAGGCGGTTATACAAAAGAAGAACGCCGCATGATTATGTGTGTGGTGAATCAAAATGAATTTAGTCGTACGTCACAAATTATTAAATTGATTGATCCTAAAGCTTTCATTGTCGTCATGAATGCTAGTGAAGTGATTGGTGAAGGCTTCACGAAGCATTAATCAAATAATATCAAAACCTCTTTCAACCGTTATTAGGTTAAAAGAGGTTTTTTTAATAAAAGAAACTAAAACACTTATTATATTAGGTGTTTTAACTAAAATAGTCTCTTCCCCCCCTTACTTCTAGGATTCGGAAATTTATTGAAGGAAATGAAATCAAACTGTAACATTATAAAGGTAAAAAAATGGCGGATGAAATGTTATAATAGTAAAGCATGAGCAAATATGTCACAAAAACAGGTGAATTGTTTGCTTAATCAAACATAGTAAAGGTGATTGGATAATTATGATAAAAATGAAAGACATTCGAAAAACATATCCAAATGGTGTACAAGCCTTAAATGGCATAACGATAGATATCGACCTCGGCGAATTTGTTTATTTAGTTGGGCAAAGTGGTGCCGGGAAATCAACATTCATTAAAATCATCTTCGGAGATGAGAAAGCAACATCGGGTGATGTGCAAGTCGCCGGACATGATGTTGTCAATATGAAGCGTAAAGAAATCCCTTACTTACGACGGGATATTGGCGTCGTCTTTCAAGATTTCAAACTCTTACCGACCATGACTGTTTATGAAAATGTTGCTTTTGCGTTAGAAGTTGTAGAAGAAACACCAAAAAATATTCGTAAACGTGTGATGGAAGTTCTTGACCAAGTGGGACTTAAAAATAAGGCAAGGTTTATTCCGGATGAACTCTCTGGTGGCGAACAACAACGGGTCGCGATCGCAAGAGCTATTGCCAATTATCCGAAATTACTCATTGCTGATGAGCCTACGGGTAACTTAGATCCAGATACATCGTGGGAAATTATGAAAATATTAGAAGAAATTAATGCAGCAGGAACGACCATTATTATGGCAACCCACAGTAAAGAAATTGTGAATACAATTAAACGACGTGTTATCGCTATTGAAGGCGGTATGATTGTGCGTGACCAGCATCGAGGTGATTACGGCTATGAGAGCTAGAACTTTTAAACGACATATTAGAGAAGGACTTAAAAATACTTGGCGTAACAGTTGGATGACGTTAGCTTCAGTTGGGGCCGTTACGACAACGCTAATTTTAGTTGGTGCTTTTTTAGTCTTATTGTTAAATATTAACCATATTGCAGAAAATCTCGAAGAAGATGTAGAAATTAAAGTGCTTGTCGATTTAACGGCGAATGAGGCAGAAACAGCCTCTGTTGGAGACGAACTTGAACGGCTCGATAATGTAAAGAGCGTCACGTTTTCAACTCGAGAAGAAGAACTTGAACGATTAATGTCAGGTTTAGGGGATGAGGGAGATATCTTCGGTCTACAAGACCAAGAGAATCCGTTAAACGATGCTTATATTATAAAACTTGACGATCCAACCCAAACCGTCGCAATGGCACAAGAAATTGAAAGCTTTGACCATGTTGAAGATGTCAATTATGGTGAGGATTTTGTGCAAAACCTCTTTGACTTTAATGCCTATGCAAGAAACATTGGTCTAGTATTAATTGTAGCCTTGCTCTTTACCGCGATTTTCCTTATTTCTAATACGATTAAGATTACCATCTTTGCAAGACGTAAAGAAATTGAAATCATGCAGCTTGTTGGTGCGACGAAATGGTTTATTCGTTGGCCATTCTTCGTAGAAGGTATGCTACTCGGAGTATTAGGTAGTGTTATACCGATCAGTCTTTTGATTGGTGGCTATTACTATTTAGATCAAAACATGAGCGTCGTTCAACAATTTGATTTTATCACGCTTCTCCCTTTCTCACCATTTGTTTGGCAAGTATCGGGTGTCATCATCCTCATTGGTGTCGTCATCGGTATATGGGGTAGTGTGATGAGTGTACGGAAATTCTTAAAAGTGTAACGAGAAATGCAGATGGCGCTGTTATAGCGCCATCATTCTATAAAAATTAGAAAGAAGGAGTTGGCAAAATGAAAAAGATATTGGCATACATATTTATTTCTGTTTTGATGGTGAATATGGTTGTTCCTCTCTCACAGCCTGTGGTAGCTCAATCGATTAATGAATTAAAGCAGGAACTTGAGGCGTTAGAAGAAGAACGTCAAAACATAAATAGCAATGCGAGTGACGCTGAAGAAAAGATAAAAGAAAATGAAGCGCGTCAACAACAAGTAAAAGCGAAAATTGCGGAATTAGATGAAGATTTAGCCGTCACAGCCGATCAACTAGAGACCAAAGAAAATGAAATCACTGTCACTGAAAATGAGATTTCAACGATTCAAACGAACATAACAACAACTGAAAATGATATTACTGAAACAGAAGCAGAAATCGTTCAATTAAACGAAGAAATTGAAGATTTAATGAAGCGTATTGATGAGCGACAGGAATTAATTAGTTCGCGTCTTCGTTCGATGCAACGCACCGGTGGAAATGCAACATACCTAGAGCTCGTCTTTAGTGCGCAAAGTTTTAGTGATTTTATCTCCCGATTAACAGCAGTATCGAAGATTTTAGATTCAGATAAAAATATTATGGAAATACAAAAACAAGATAAATTAGATTTAGAAACAAAACGGGTAGAAGTTGAAACGAAAAAGGCCGACTTAGAAACAAAACGAACAGAATTAACAGCGGCTAAAGAAGAGTTAGAGTCGAAAAAAGCGACACTTGTTTCTCAAAGACAAGAACTTGCACAAATCCAAGAACAATTAAACATTCAGCGTGCCAATCAATCTGACTTAATGGTACAGTTAGAAGAGGAACATGCTGAGTTAGAAGAATATAAAGTCACATTAGCTGACCAACAAGAAATTAAACGTAAGGAAGCAGCAGCCATTCAACAAGCTATTAAAAATGCTGAAGAACAAGCTAAAAAAGAAGAACAGTTAAGTCAAGAGGATGGTAATTCAGCAAGTGCGGGTTCACCTGATTCAGGATCATCTGGCGGTGGGACACTCTTTTGGCCAGCTTCTACTCGCCGTGTGACATCACCCTTTAATCCAAACCGTGTGCACCCGGTTACCGGTGTCGTAAAACCACACCGAGGAATGGATATTGCCGCACCAGGTACACAACAAATTTATGCCGCAGCTGATGGTGTGGTTGTGGATACGTATACCGAATATGACGGACGCATGAATGGATATGGTGATGCGATTCTATTAACGCACTATATCGACATAGATGGTGATGGTGATAAAGAACAAGTATCCACGCTATATGCTCACTTGCGTTCAGGTACAACGCGTGTAAGCCCTGGACAATCAGTCTCAAGAGGCCAACAGATTGCGCTTATGGGGAATACGGGTATCGGAACCGGTCAACACTTACACTTTGAAGTTCATCTAGGGGGTTGGGCGCATGCGAATGCCGTTAACCCAGCCAATTACTTGTATTAAGTTAAAATAACCTCATCAAATATTGATGGATTATGATTTGAGGCATCACGCGACAGGCGTGGTGCCCTTTTAATATCGTACTAGCAAAAAATATGTTAGACTTAGTAAAGTAAACGCTTAGTTAAACAAATGTTAAAGATGTGGAGTGGTCAGGGTTGCGTATGAAAAAAAGTGTTCTTATGATGTTATTAATTGCTGCTTTAGTTTTAGGTGGTGGCATAAGCTATGCGGTAACTGAATGGGTATTGGTCGATGAAAGTAAGACAACACCGTCAGGAATCACAGAAGAACGTTATGAAGAGATGTTAAATGAGTTATCAGATTCCGTTCAGCTACCGAAAGTTGTACAAGCTTTTAATCAAATTCAGTCGAATTATATTGAAGATATTACCGAACAACAACTCATAGAAGGTGCCATTAGCGGTATGCTTGAGAGTTTGGGTGATCCTTACAGTGAGTACTTAGATGTTGAAACGATGGAAGCTTTCAATGAACAAATCGAAGCCTCTTTTGAAGGCATTGGGGCAGAAGTCAGCATGATCAATGGCGTTGTGACGATTGTGTCACCTTTAAAGGATTCTCCCGCTGAAAAGGCAGGTTTACGTCCAAACGATCAAGTTGTGACTATTGAAGGTGAGTCGACAGAAGGTTTGGATTTACTTGAAGCGGTCTCAAAAATACGTGGAGAAAAAGGAACAGAAGTTAAGATTGAAGTGAGACGTCAAAACTCTGATCAACTCATTCCGTTCACTATTACTCGAGATACAATTCCTTTAGAAACGGTCTATAGTGACGTGATTGAACAGAATGACGAACAGCTTGGTTATATTGAAATAACGAACTTTTCAGAGACAACCGCTACACGATTTAAAGAAGAATTAACGACGTTTGAATCGAAGGGTATTGATGGATTAATCATTGATGTCCGCGGGAATCCAGGTGGTTTATTAGATGTTGTTCAAGAAATCTTGCGGGAATTTATCCCAAGTGATCGACCGTATATGCAAGTAGAAGATGGTAACGGGGAAAGAGAACGCTTCTTTTCAAATACTGAGGCAGAAAAACCCTATCCCGTGACAGTGTTAATTGATGAAGGGAGTGCTTCTGCTTCTGAAATTTTGGCGGTGTCATTAAAAGAAGCCATTCATGCGAATATTGTCGGTCAGAGAGCTTTGGTAAAGGCACGGTTCAAACGACATTGGATATGGGCGATGGCAGTTCACTTAAGCTAACAATTTTAAAATGGTTATCTGCCGAAGGGACGTCGATTCATGAAGTTGGTGTAGAGCCGACAGTGGCAGTTAAGCAACCCGATTATTATTACTCATCACCTATCGTTCTTGATGAGACTGTAAAAGTGGACGCCGTCTCGACTAACGTAAGATTTATGCAAGAAATGCTAAAAGGTCTGGGCTATGATATTGACCGGACGGACGGTTATTTCTCTAGCGAGACTGCTTCCACGTTAAAAGCTTTTCAAGATGATCAAGGGTTATCAGTGACAGGAGACCTCAATCAAGAAACAGCTGAGCGGCTTCAAGGTGAAATTATACAGCGCATTCGTGATGGAAAGGACGATCGACAAAAAGAAGAAGCGATTGATATCACAAGACAACAAGCACAAACAAATGAATAAAGCTTAATTAAGAGCCCCTGTCTCATCGATAGGGGCTCATTTGTTAGTAATATTTTAATTGGGAATCATATCCGTGCTTTAAAATATGATATAGTAGAAGTGGAGAATTTATAAATGGTCTGTTGTTGAATAGCATGCCGTATAGATATTTTTAACTGTAAAAGGAGTGAGTGAGCCACGTGGAAGTTATCATCATTGAAGTATTAAAGGGGATTGCTGGTTTTTTATTAACCCATTATTTTATTGGTTTTTTATTCTAATATACATATCCTCAACTAAAAGAGTGGAAAAGGAACGGTTAACATTTGGTTATAAAGTATTTCCAACGCTAGATGAGTGGTACGGCTTAAAGCGCATTGGATTAATTTTGAGCGTCTTACTTTCCTTGCTTTTTATTGGCTTAGGTATCTTTTTACCGCCATTGATGATCGGTTTACTCATCATCTTTTCACTGCTCTTTTCGTTCACTGGCAAATTTAGCTGGCTTAATAGTGTTTATATCTTTGGCGCAAGTAGTTTAACTTTATTGTTTTATCCCTATTATGAAAGTTACTTACCTGATTTACTCAAAGTGACGTTAACCCTTGATCATTGGATTATTTTCACGATTTTAATGGGCATATTTATTCTAGCGGAAGCCTTTCTTTTAACGCGTACGCGTGATGATCAAACGTTCCCGGAGCGTTTTATTGGATCGCGTGGAAAGCAAGTGGGGCAACACCGGATTAAAAAACTGGCGCTGCTTCCCTTACTGTTTATTTGGCCAATTGGTGACCTTGATATCTTCTTCCAGTATTGGCCGGTCTTTGATTATCAAGGAGAAAGTTACGGTTTAATTTTCTTTCCATTACTATTAGGACTTGAGCATGTCATTCGTACGCAACGACCAAAGGTGTTTAGTCAGTGGTTACTTAAACGTTTAACGCTATTAGGCTTAATCGTTATCGGATTTAGTTTATTGGGATTTCTTTATGCGCCATTTATTCTTTTAAGTATCATTGTTGGCCTGATTGGCCGGGAAATTTTGCTTTTTATGACAAGGCAACATGAAGCCAATCATACGTCTTTATATAGTCCCTCTGCACAAGGATTAAAAGTACTAGCGTCCATCCTTTCTCACCTGCGAGTGACATGGGCATTGAAATTGGAGAAGTCATTACTAAAGTGAATGGTCATCGAGTGTCTAACGGTGATGAGTTTTATGAAGCTCTTCAATCTAATTTAGCTTTTTGTAAGATAGAAATTTATAACCTTGATGGTGAGATTCGCTTTACACAACGTGCCTATTATGAAGGAGATCATCACCAACTCGGTTTAGTATTTGTCGAAGGTTGATAAGTTTGAACACAAACTGTTACTAACCCCTCCTATAATCTTTGAATTTGAGGGAGAGGTTCACGCATATACTGTCACACAAAACAGCCACTAGCGGCTGTTTTTGTGTGAGCTGAAGGTTGGTGGATGATTATAGACATCAAAGAAAATTTATAACTCAGATTCAACAGATAACAGTGAGAGGATATCGTCTTTTGATAACGAGGAAAGTAATGTTTCCCCTGGTTCAATCACTTCATTGACTAATGCCCGCTTTTTTTGCTGGAGGTTAAAGATTTTTTCTTCAATCGTTCCCTCAGTGATTAAGCGGATCACTTCTACTTTCTTTGTTTGTCCAATCCGGTGTGCCCGTCCGGCTGCTTGCTGTTCAACGGCAGGATTCCACCATAAGTCAAATAAGATGACCGTATCCGCGCCGGTGAGGTTAAGTCCAGTCCCACCCGCTTTTAAAGAAATAAGAAACAGATCTTTTGCCCCGTCATTGAACTGATCGACTTTTTCTAACCGTTCCATTGACGGGGTTTGTCCATCAAGATAAAAGTGAGTTATTCCAAGGTCTTCAAGTTCATTAGCGATTATTTTCAACATACTTGGAAACTGTGAAAATAATAGGACGCGGCGATTTTCTTCTTTTAGCTGTGTTAATAATATTTTCAATAAATCAAGCTTCCCTGAGTCACCCGTATAATTTTCTAAAAATAGACTAGGATGACAACAAATTTGTCTTAATCGGGTTAAGCCAGATAAAATATCAAGTTTATTTTCATTAAAGGGCGTCTTATTTAATGTATCTTTTATTTTATTGACATAAGATAGGTACACTTGTTTTTGATCACGTGTTAAATCGGTGTATTTCTCGTATTCGAACTTTTCTGGTAAGTCAGTAAGGACATCGGTTTTTAAACGACGTAAAATAAATGGTCGGACCATCTGTTTGATTGCGGCTGTGTCTAGGGATAGAAAATATTTCTTTGTCCCTAAGAAACCAGGAGAGAGCGTTTGGAAAATAGACCATAACTCTTCTAACCGATTTTCAATGGGCGTTCCGCTAAGGGCGAATCTGTGCGTCGCCGTGATGGCTCTGGCAGCTTTTGCTGTTTGGGTTAAGTGGTTTTTAATCGCTTGTGCTTCGTCTAAAATAAAGTGAGTGAACGTCATCGTTTGATATAAATCACTATCCTGACGTAGTAATGGATAAGAAGTAATCCATACATCACTTGGTTGTTCAATTTGTTTCTTTCGTTCTTGTTGATTCCCACTGACCACTTGAACCGTTAAAGTTGGAGCAAAGCGTTCGAATTCTTTCTTCCAGTTATAGATGAGTGAAGAAGGGGCAACGATTAAACTTTTTGTTTCGTGTTTTTCTTCATAGTCACTCAATATATAGGTGATCGTTTGTAATGTTTTACCTAACCCCATTTCATCAGCTAAGATACCGCCTAAATGATACGCACTCAACGTTTTAAACCACTGGTAACCGACATGTTGATAGTCCCGCAGCTTGGCTTCGATATGAGGTAAAGGATACGTTGTGTTCTGAGCCACTTGTAAATCCATAATTAAAGTGTCAAAGGTTGCTTCATAAGCGGTCGTATCACGGAAATAATCATCAACGACAGTCGCGTGTACTGGACTTAAATGAAGGCCATCCTTTTTAACATCACTTTTTTTCAATTTTAACGAAGCAGCAAAAGCTTTAAATTGTTCGAACGCCTCACTCTCTAAATCAACAAGTGGTCCTTGTTTCGGACGAAAATAGCGTTTTTTTTCAATCAATGCTTTCATTAATTCATGAACGTCTTGCTCATTTATTCCATTGATATCAAAATCAATGGATAAGACGTTTAAACGGTCATCAAATCGAATCGAGGGGTCAAATTGAATCGCTTCATCATTGACCATGGCTTTTAGTTGATCTGATAAATAGACGTGATATTTTTCTTTTAACTCAGGCACAACGTCTAAAAGAAAGTCATAGATTTTATCCACATGAAAGAGTTGAAAACGCTGATTGATATATTGGAAGCCGAACTGTCGTAATTGTTCAATCACTA
The DNA here is from genome assembly GCF_001310395.1 of Halolactibacillus sp. JCM 19043. Classification (NCBI taxonomy): domain Bacteria; kingdom Bacillati; phylum Bacillota; class Bacilli; order Caryophanales; family Bacillaceae; genus Halolactibacillus; species Halolactibacillus sp. JCM 19043. The sequence continues at coordinate 47,068 of NZ_BAXD01000021.1, read as the reverse complement.
TCTCTTCTCCCTTAATATCACGCACAATAATTTGATCAGTGTCTTTTAATGACTGATTAAAAGAAAAGCGGAAATCACCATATTGATAGTCGACAGTCACACCGAGTGATTCACCGATGAACTCTAAATAAATATGGACAAGAAGCGGTGCTTCATATAATTTTGATTTGACATTATCCGTCATAGTAACCGTGCCGATGGCTTCAAGCATTGGCAATACAAACGTTAAAAAGCTTTGGAAATCGCTTGGTGAAAGACTGAGTTGTTGTGATAAGTGTCTGGGCATTTCTTTCATAATTTTATCTACAATAGTCTTTTGTTGGTCGGATAACGTGTAAATACTGGATTGCTTGATAAAGACTTGATAATAAGGTGAATAGCGATAACTTAAAAAATCATCAAAGGAAATCACCTGGCTCTCTGTCTCAGTATCAATGGTGAACTCAATGCGATGGTCTAGCGGTAAGAGTGATAATTCGCTGTACTCTTTTTGTGTATCTGATTTAAAGGTTAATGGTTGTGTCATTAATAACGTGAATAATTCTTCAAATAAATAAGGCGGAACAATCATCAAACGCTGTTGTTGTTCAGCGTATAAGTCTTTATAGGCGCGCTCGTTCGTAAGGGCATATTTTAGTAAATGTAAAATTCTTTGGTCTGTTTCTTGAAATTGATGTTGTTTTGGTGAATATGAAAATTTATCGGTAATTTGATAGGATTGTTTGTAATATACCGCTTCGATAAAATCGCGCAAATCCTTCACAATAAATGGTTTGGCATCACCGACATACAACCCAATGACAAACCGCTTATCATCAGTAAAAGATGGACTCACTTCATTTAAGAGATAGTGAACGCGTAACGTGTGTTTTTCTTTAGGAATAACCGGTTCTTTAAAAGCATCCAATAACCGTAAGGAGAAAGGATCACTTTTTTTTAGCCTCGGGTACGTTTGCTTCTAAATGCGGTTGTTGATGCTTACTGATGGCCAGTAACACCGCAGCAATGTGCTTACACGTCCCGTGCGTATGAAACGCAGGACACGTACAACGCGTTTCTAAATCATCGTCATCATAGACGAAGATATTGACATGGAAGGTTTCGCTGCCTCTGACATCAGCTTTCCACATGTTAATCGCTTGATTGTAACTTAAATGATTCACACGTCCTTTTTTATAGTAATCCAGACCACGACGGTAGAACCGTTGGCCTGTTAATGTCATAATTTCTTTTGGTTCAAAAATCATCCGTGGCATAGAAAAACCCCTTTTAAAAAATGCTATCTTATTATTATAACAAAGATTAAGCGTAAAGAGCAGAACTTACGACAATAGTCATTGACTTTTTTTCGTGTTTTGTGCTACTTTCATTAACAGAGTGACAAGAAATCGAACGTGTGAGGGGTAAAAACATGTAAAGGCAATAGACTTAATGAAGAGTAATGACGGTAAAGATGAAATGATGATAAAATTTTTCTCAGCTATAAATTTTCTTAGGTGTGTATATTACCCCCTTTAAAAACGAATAGACTGTTAAGAGAGAAGGAAATGAAATGAGTATTAAAGAAGAAAAAGATATGCGTAAAACGTTTGCGATTATTTCCCACCCAGATGCGGGTAAAACGACCATGACTGAAAAACTACTCATGTTTGGTAATTTAATTAGAGAAGCTGGGACCGTAAAAGGAAAAAAATCAGGAAAATTTGCGACAAGTGACTGGATGGAAATCGAAAAGCAACGTGGGATTTCAGTCACCTCTAGTGTAATGAATTTTCCTTATAAAGACTATAAAGTTAATATCCTTGATACCCCAGGGCACGAAGACTTCAGTGAAGATACGTACCGGACATTAACGGCGGTGGATAGCGTAGTCATGATTATTGATGCGACAAAAGGAATCGAAGCACAAACGATTAAATTATTTAAAGTTTGTAAAATGCGCGGAATTCCTATTTTTACATTTATCAATAAATTAGACCGTGAAGGACGTGAACCCTTTGATTTATTAGACCAAATTGAGGAAGTATTAGAAATCGAAACCTATCCGATGAACTGGCCGGTCGGTATGGGGAAACGATTCCTCGGTATTTTAGACCGTTATAACGATCAATTTGTTAAGTTTAACGGGAATGAACGTGAAAGTTTCATTCCGTTTGATGCATTACACAGTGGTGATTACAAAGACATCACCGAAGATCCAACATTTAAAGAAACAGAGGAAGAAATGTTGCTGTTAGATGAAGCGGGGGATCAGTTTAATTTAGATAAAGTATTAAAAGGTGACCAAACGCCGGTCTTCTTTGGTAGTGCGTTAGCTCCATTTGGTGTTGAGACGTTTTTTGATACCTTTATTGATTTAGCTCCAACACCGCAAGCCCGTAAAACGACAGAAGGTTTAATTGAACCAGAACAAGAACAGTTCTCAGGCTTTATCTTTAAAATTCAAGCCAATATGAATCCCGCTCACCGTGACCGAGTAGCATTCTTACGTGTTTGTTCAGGGAAGTTTGAGCGCGGTATGTCAGTCACCTTACCACGAACGGGGAAATCATTCAAATTAAATCAGACTCAACAATTCGTCGCCTCAAGTCGAGATACCGTTGACGAAGCTTATCCAGGTGATATCATTGGCATTTATGATCCAGGCGTTTACCGGATTGGGGACACACTTCTTGAAGGAAAACAAACATTTGAATATGATGAATTACCACAATTCCCACCAGAATTATTTAAGCGTGTAACCGCGAAGAACGTCATGAAATCAAAGCAGTTTAAAAAAGGTTTAGAACAGCTCGTTCAAGAAGGGGCTATCCAGCTCTTTAAGACCTATCCGATGGAAAATTATATTATTGGAGCTGTAGGTGAGTTGCAGTATCAAGTATTTGAACATCGAATGAAATATGAGTACAATGTCGATGTCATGTTCGAATCAATTGGCGAACGTATTCCGCGCTGGTTAACAGATAACCAAGTCGATACGTCACTGTTTGATGACCGGAATTTACTCGTAAAAGACCGGGAAGGAGCATTTTTAGTCTTATTTAAAAATGACTTTGCCTTGCGCTGGTTTACCGATAAACACAAAGACATTGAATTAATCGATTTATTTGAAGTCAATCAATACAATCAAGGGTAAGTTAAAGGCTTAGGAGCAACACTCCTAAGCCTTTTGGTTTGGTTTCTGGTCTAAATCATGCTTCAATAAGAAAAGCACCACAAACCATGACAGAGTTGATGATATTAAAGAATGTTTGTTCGCTTTTCGACTAATATTTGTGTATAATAGGTTTACACAAAGCGTCGGAAGGTAAACTATATAAGTGAAAAGAACGGAGGAAAGAAGATGTCTCAATCTTTTGAGCTTATCTCACAATATCAGCCCGCAGGTGATCAACCGAAGGCGATTGATGCACTTGTTAAAGGCGTCAATGAAAATAAACGCATGCAAACGTTACTCGGGGCAACAGGGACTGGTAAGACTTTTACGGTCTCGAATGTTGTCACAGAAGTAAAAAAACCAACACTCGTTATTGCGCATAATAAAACACTTGCGGGTCAACTATATAGTGAATTCAAAGAATTTTTCCCGAATAATGCAGTAGAGTATTTTGTCAGCTACTATGATTACTATCAACCAGAGGCGTACGTCCCATCAACAGATACTTTTATCGAAAAAGATGCATCGATTAATGATGAAATAGATAAATTACGCCACTCAGCAACGTCATCCTTATTTGAACGAGAGGATGTGTTAATCGTTGCGAGTGTGTCATGTATTTATGGCTTAGGTTCACCAGAAGAATATCGCTCGCAAGTCCTGAGTCTGCGTGTCGGTATGGATAAAGACCGTGACCAATTATTGCGAGAACTGGTGGATATCCAATATGCGCGTAATGATATTGATTTCCAGCGCGGCACGTTTAGAGTGAGAGGCGACTCGGTAGAGATTATTCCAGCGTCTAGAGAAGAACATTGTGTCAGAATTGAATTTTTCGGTGACGACATTGACCGGATTAGGGAAGTCGATGCTTTAACAGGTGAGATTTTAGGCGATCGTGAACATATCGCTATTTTCCCGGCTTCTCACTTTGTGACTGGTGAAGATAAATTGAAAATTGCGATGAAAAATATCGAAGCCGAAATGAAAGAACAAGTAAAGTACTTTAAAGAACACGATAAACTAATCGAAGCTCAACGCATTGAACAGAGAACCCGCTATGATTTAGAGATGATGGCGGAGATGGGCTTTTGTTCTGGGATTGAAAATTATTCACGCCACTTAACGTTGCGTGAAGCCGGATCAACGCCGTATACGCTCATCGATTACTTCCCAGATGACTTTTTGATTGTCATCGATGAGTCACATGTCACCTTGCCTCAGATCCGGGGAATGTTTAATGGTGATAAAGCGCGTAAACAAGTCCTTGTTGATCATGGTTTTAGACTGCCGTCAGCTCTTGATAACCGTCCTTTGACATTTACAGAGTTTGAAGAAAAGGCAAATCAACTCATTTTCGTCTCGGCAACACCTGGTCCATATGAATTAGAACATACACCAGAAATGGTGGAACAAATTATTAGACCTACAGGTCTGCTTGATCCATCCGTCGATATCAGACCGATTGAAGGTCAGATTGATGACTTGATCCATGAGATTAATCTCCGTGCGAAACAAAATGAACGGGTATTGATTACAACGTTAACGAAAAAAATGTCTGAGGATTTAACGGATTATTTGAAAGAGATTGGGATGAAGGTCGCTTACTTACACTCGGAAATTAAAACGCTAGAGCGGATTGAAATTATTCGTGATTTGCGGGTCGGTAAATATGACGTCTTAATTGGCATCAACTTATTACGGGAAGGAATCGATATCCCTGAAGTGTCGCTTGTCGCAATTTTAGATGCTGACAAAGAAGGTTTCTTACGTTCAGATCGGGCCCTTATCCAAACAATGGGCCGAGCGGCGCGTAATGAACATGGTCAAGTAATTATGTATGCCGATCGTGTGACAGACTCCATGCGCCGAGCCATTGATGAAACGGAACGTCGTCGTGAAAAACAGATGGCTTACAATGAAACACATGGTATTGTACCGAAAACTATTAATAAAGAAGTACGTGATGTCATCCGCGCAACGGTTGAAGCGATGGATGAAGAGACGTTACCGAAAACAAATATTGATGAGATGACAAAGAAAGAACGGGCCATCTTTATCGAACAAATGGAAGTAGAAATGAAGCAAGCAGCCAAAGACTTAAACTTTGAAAAAGCCGCAGAATTGCGTGATTTAGTCTTTGAACTGAAAGCGGAAGGATGAGTGTATTGGTGAAAAAACACATATCAATTAAGGGTGCCCGCGTGCACAACTTGAAAAATATCGATATTGATATTCCAAAAGATAAACTCGTCGTCTTAACGGGTTTATCAGGTTCAGGGAAGTCTTCACTTGCCTTTGATACGATTTATGCCGAAGGGCAACGCCGTTATGTTGAATCGCTATCAGCTTATGCGAGACAGTTTTTAGGTCAGATGGACAAACCGGATGTCGATACGATTGAAGGTCTGTCTCCAGCCATTTCAATTGATCAGAAAACGACGAGTAACAACCCGCGTTCCACGGTCGCAACCGTGACAGAAATTTATGATTACATGCGGTTATTATGGGCAAGGATTGGTCACCCGACGTGTCCGATTCATGGCGTTGAGATTGCGTCACAATCTGTTGAAGAGATTGTTGACCAAATCTTAGCACTAGAAGAACGCTCGAAATTACAACTCTTAGCACCGGTAATTTCAGGTCGTAAAGGTGAACATGTAAAAGTATTAGAAAACTTACAAAAAGAAGGATACGTTCGTCTTCGCATTGACGGCGAGATGGTAGAGATTACTGATGATATTCAATTAGAAAAGACAAAAAAGCATACCATTGAAGTTGTTGTTGACCGTATTGTCGTAAAAGAGGGGATTAAGAGCCGCTTAAGTGATTCAGTTGAAGCAGCACTTAAGCTCGGTGATGGGCAATTAATTGTTGATGTCATTGGACAGGAAGAATTACAGTTTAGTGAGCGTCATGCGTGTCCGATGTGTGGTTTTTCCATTTCAGAACTTGAACCACGACTGTTCTCATTCAACGCTCCTTACGGTGCTTGTCCAACGTGTGATGGCTTAGGACATAAAAAAGAAGTCGATGTTGATTTAGTGATTCCAGATAAGACCCTCACGTTAAATGAAGGGGCCATTCTGGCTTGGCAACCGACGAGTTCGCAGTATTACCCGCAATTACTGAAAAGCGTCTGCGATCACTATGATATTGATATGGATATACCGGTGAAAGATTTACCGAAAAAGCATATGAATAAGATTTTACATGGCAGTGGCAAAACGAAAATTCGCTTCAAATACGAGAATGATTATGGCATGAGCCGTGATACGAAAATTGAATTTGAAGGTGTATTAAATAACATTGAACGACGCTTTAAAGAAACGTCTTCTGACTATATTCGTGAGCAAATGGAAAAATATATGGCAGAGTCTGACTGTCCGACGTGTGACGGGTATCGGTTAAATGAAGAAGCACGAGCGGTGTTAATTAACCACCGTCATATTGGTGAAATTTCTAACTTGCCTGTCACTGAAGCTCGTGATTTCTTTGAGACGTTAACGTTAACCGAACAAGAAAAGCAAATCGCTAAGCTGATTCTAAAAGAGTTGGATGAACGTTTAACTTTTCTCATCAATGTTGGACTTGATTATTTAACGCTCTCTAGAAAAGCAGGGACACTCTCAGGCGGTGAAGCACAGCGTATTCGTCTTGCGACACAAATTGGGTCGGCACTGACTGGTGTCTTATATGTGCTTGATGAACCATCGATTGGTTTACACCAACGGGATAATGATCGATTAATTGGGACATTAAAAAACATGCGAGATTTAGGGAATACCCTTATTGTCGTTGAGCATGATGAAGATACGATGCTCGCAGCCGATCACCTGATTGATATAGGACCAGGTGCGGGTGAACACGGGGGAGAAATTGTTGCCCAAGGAACACCCAAGCAAGTGATGGCTAATAAGAAATCATTAACCGGGCAGTATCTATCGGGTAAAAAACAAATCCATGTCCCAAATGAGAGACGCAAGCCAGATGAACGTTGGTTACGCGTTAAAGGGGCGTCTGAAAATAACTTAAAACATGTGGATGTCGATATTCCCATTGGGGTCATGACGGGTGTGACCGGGGTATCTGGTTCCGGTAAAAGTTCGTTAATCAATCAGATTGTGCATAAAAAACTGGCTCAATTGTTAAACCGATCGAAACAACGTCCGGGAAAACATGATAAGTTAGAAGGGCACGAACATTTAGAAAAAGTGATTGATATCGATCAATCACCGATTGGCCGAACACCACGTTCAAATCCGGCGACTTACACGGGTGTCTTTGATGATATTCGTGATGTATTCGCTCAAACGAACGAAGCCAAAGTAAGGGGTTATAAAAAAGGCCGTTTTAGCTTTAACGTCAAAGGTGGACGTTGCGAAGCTTGTCGTGGCGACGGGATTATTAAAATTGAAATGCACTTCTTACCAGATGTTTATGTTCCTTGTGAAGTCTGTGATGGTAGAAGGTATAACCGGGAAACATTAGAAGTAAAATATAAAGGGAAAAATATTGCGGATGTGTTAGAGATGACAATTGAAGAAGCACTTGATTTCTTTAAAAACATTCCGAAAATTAAACGTAAGCTCCAAACAATTTATGACGTTGGACTTGGTTATGTGAGACTAGGTCAGCCAGCAACGACCCTGTCAGGTGGGGAAGCACAACGGGTGAAACTAGCTAGTGAGTTACACAAACGTTCTAACGGTAAAACACTCTATATTTTAGATGAACCGACGACAGGATTACATGTCGATGATATTTCCCGGTTATTAGAAGTATTAAATCGTTTGGTTGAAAATGGCGATACGGTTTTAATTATTGAACACAACTTAGATGTCATTAAAACATGTGATTATTTAATTGATTTAGGCCCTGAAGGGGGCGACCGCGGGGGGACAATCGTGGAAACGGGCACCCCAGAAGTCATCTGTGAACACGAGGAGTCGTACACAGGGAAATATCTAGCTCCGCTATTGGCTAAAGCAAAAAACAATAGTTAAACGATAGGTTTAAAACGGCTTAAAAAAAGGAATAAATAAACGACTCATTATTAATATGAATTGTTTTGAATGGAGGAATGACAGATGAGTAAAAAATTATATCGATCTAACCGAGACGTGATGTTGGCGGGTGTATTAGGTGGTTTAGCTGAGTACTTTAACGTCGATTCTACTTGGGTGAGACTAGCTTTTGTCGTGATTCTATTATTCACCGCAGGTATGCCTATCTTTTTATATATCGCCGCAGCGATTATTATCCCAAAAAGTGACGTGTATAACTGATGCGTTGGATACTTTCATTAATACTACAAGCACTGGCGATTATTACCGCTGGATATTTATTTGATGGGTTTTATATTGAATCATTTTGGGTTGCGATTATTGCCGCCGTTATTTTAACACTGCTCAATGCGATTGTTAAACCGATTTTAGTGATTCTAACGTTACCAATTACCATTCTTACCCTTGGGTTGTTTATGTTTATTATTAATGCCATCACATTAATGCTTGCACAAGCGATTATTGGAAGTGGTTTTGTGATTGAAAGCTTTGGTTTGGCTATACTTGCTTCAATTGTGATTTCATTTATTAATATGGTCTTACAAAAAGGTTTAAATGATTAATACTTGTAAACTTTTAAGTCAGATGCCTTTGGTGTCTGGCTTATTTTTCTCTTAGTTGTTTTTAAGTATCTTTAATCGCATGTCGGATAAAGTTTTGATATGATAAGACGTATGTTAGATAAGTTTAGATTTAGATAGGAAGCAGGGAACCGTATGTCTCTTTATTTTCAATTTGATTTTAATCAACCAGATCATCATGAACAACCGCTTGTTTTTGCTAACCCCAAACAGATGTGGCAAACGTCCGCCATTGACGAGGTCATACCGTTATTAAAAGAAGTAGAACAAGCACACCACAACGGCTTGTATGTGGCAGGGTATCTTGCCTATGAAGCAGCACCTGCCTTTGATGATCATTTTGATGTAAAAAAAAACGATCAACCACTACTATTATTTGCAAGTTTTGACGCCCCGTCTGTTAAAAGACAAGACAAAGCGTTACCTTACTATGTTCATCCATGGCACATCGATGAGGACGAAATAAACTATCAAGAAAAAATACATCAAATAAAAGAAGCGATTAGACAAGGCGATACATATCAAGTTAATTATACCGTTCGATTATTTAGCCGATTTTTTGGTGATCCTTATGGCTATTATTTAACATTAAAGGATAAGCAACAGGCGAATTATAGTGCCTATCTAAAACACAACCATCAGCATATTCTCTCGCTCTCACCTGAATTGTTTTTTCATGTCAATGAGTCGCGTATTACAACAAAGCCGATGAAAGGTACGAGTAAACGGGGCGATACACTAGAAGAAGATAGGCAAAACAAACAACATTTAACGTCATCTGAGAAAGAACGCGCAGAAAATATGATGATTGTTGACCTATTAAGGAATGACTTAGGTAGACTTGCCACGAAAGGTTCTGTGAATGTCTCTCAGTTATTATCGGTTGAAACGTATCCGACCGTGCATCAAATGACGTCAACCATTGAAGCAACATTAGATGAAACGAGTGGCTGATTGACTGGTTTCGTGCCTTGTTTCCTTGTGGATCGATTACGGGCCCTAAAATTAAGACGATGTCTTATATTAATGCACTTGAAGAATCTCCTCGCGGTGTTTATTGCGGCACCATTGGTTATCTTACACCTAATAAAGAAGCGATTTTTAATGTACCGATTCGAACCGTTACGATTAATGAGCTCACTCATGAAGCAACGTATGGCGTTGGGGGTGGGATTACGTGGGATTCTATTGACACCGCTGAATACGATGAAGTTCACACGAAGGCGAAAGTATTGGATATTGACACGCACGATTTTTCCCTCTTAGAGTCCTTTTGTTTAAAGGACGGTGTCCTGCAGCGGTTTAGTCAACATATGAATCGCTTAACACGAGCGTCAGAGGTGTTCGGTTATCCGCTTGATTTACAACAAATCAAACAGGCGAAACATCAACTTCAAATCAACTATCCAACGGGACAATATAAGGTAAGATGGCTCGTTGATAAGACCGGTCATTTATCCGTTGATGTGCTTAAAATAAAAGAATTGACAACACCGGTCATCTGTTATTTAGCGAAACAACCCATCGCTAAAAATCATCTATTCAGTCGTTATAAAACAACAAACCGTAAGCATTATCAAGCGTGTGAAGTAAGCGGGCCGACCAACTTTTCAACGTTATTATATAACGAAGACAACGAGTTAACCGAGTTTACGATTGGGAACGTGATTCTTCAAATAAATGGTGTCTTATACACCCCACCGGTGTCCTCAGGGTGTCTACCCGGGATTTATCGTGAAACGCTCCTTGATAAAGGGGAAGTGACTGAAAAAGTCTTAACTTTAAGAGATTTAAAAGAGTCGGAAAAAGTATATCTGACTAACAGTGTGAGAGGTATGGTGGAAGTATCGATGAAGTCAGCGCATAGTTAATGCTTGCCGGGCTATTTCGTGCTACAATAAAGAATGGCAACGCATAGAGCATACGTATGAGAAGTATTCGAAAGTGAACATTTAGAGAGAAGGTGGATTCACCATGGCTAAAGTACAAACAAAAGATTTATTAGACGAGTTTAAACTCGAACTAGTCGCTGGAAAAGACGGACTTGATCGTGAATTTATAATGAGTGATATTTCACGACCAGGTATTGAACTTACTGGTTATTTTAGATATTATCCGAAAGCGCGATTACAGATTCTAGGGAAAACGGAGTTATCTTATTTTAATGAATTAACATCTGAAGAAAGAAAAGACCGGTCATTAAAGCTCTGTTCGAAAGTCACCCCTTGTATTGTGATTACAAGAGGAATGGATATACCGAAAGAAATTATCGAAGCGTGTAATGAAAAAGGTGTCCCATTGTTACGCTCACCGTATAAAACGACGCGTGTCGTCAGTCGGTTAACAAACTTTTTAGAAGCCCGCTTTGCGCCGTTTACGGCCATTCATGGTGTCCTTGTTGATATTCACGGGGTTGGTGTTATGATTATGGGGCAGAGTGGTGTCGGTAAGAGTGAAACGGCACTAGAACTTGTGAAGCGCGGTCACCGCTTAGTCGCAGATGACTCTGTTGAAATTAGACAAGAAGACTATGATCGTTTAATCGGGACAAGTCCTAAACTCATTGAACATCTCCTGGAAATTAGAGGGTTAGGTATTATTAACGTGATGACGCTCTTCGGTGCAAGTGCGGTGCGTTCACATAAAGAAATTGATTATGTGATTAATTTAGAAAATTGGGATGAGAAGAAACAATATGACCGGATTGGAATGGAAGAAGAAACACTCAAAATTATTGATGTAGAAATTCCAAAAGCGACGATTCCTGTGCGTCCTGGTCGTAACGTCGCCGTTATTATAGAAGTAGCGGCGATGAATTTCCGCTTGAAACGATTAGGTTTAAACGCCGCGGAAGAATTCACAGCACGACTGGCTGAAACAATTGAATCGGAAAAACATAACTTAGAACAAAATAAAGAGTTTTAATTAGGTGTCATTAGCTGTTAGGAGGAACACATGTGTTTAGTTTAAATCAAGCGTTAAGCCCTATCTTTTTAGATATTGGGCCGATTACGATTTATTGGTATGCGATTATTATTGTCACCGGGGTTGTCCTCGGACTCGTCCTTGCGACGAAAGAAAGTGTTCGACTTGGTTTGAAAGATGAAACATTCACCGACTTAATTGTTTGGGCGTTGCCAATCGCGATTGTATCTGCCCGGTTGTATTATGTTATTTTTGAATGGGATCGCTACTCAGACCGTGAATGGTGGGCACCGTTTGCGGTTTGGGAAGGCGGGATCGCCATTCACGGAGCCCTCATTGGTTCAGTGATTTTTGCTTATTACTTCTGTAAAAAGCGTGGTATCCCGTTCTATAAACTTGCGGATATTGCCGCTCCGAGTATTATTATCGGTCAAGCCATTGGCCGTTGGGGAAACTTCATGAATCAAGAAGCACATGGTGCCCAGTGTCTGATTGGGCTTACGATACATTTTTACAATACTTACCGTCGTTTATTGAAAATCAAATGACGATTGATGGTGTGCTGTACCACCCGACATTTTTATATGAGTCTGTTTGGAACTTAATCATTTTCGCGCTGCTTATATATCTGCGTCGCGTCAATCCGTTACGCGGGGATATTTTCTTAACGTATGTGATGGGTTACTCAGTCGGCCGCTTCTTTATTGAAGGCATGCGGACGGATAGTTTATATGTTGTTGGTAACTTAAGAACAGCGCAACTTATTTCGATTGTGTTAATTATTGTCAGTCTCGTACTGATGTACCTTAATCCGAAGAAGCATTGGGTCACCGTTCAATACAATGGCAAGAAGCGCAAATAACCTTTTAACCTGTTGATTTTTCAACAGGTTTCTTTTAAGGTAAAATGGTAAAAAAAGATTATAAGAGCTTTGGGGGAAACGATGAAGACAATTTTAACAAGAGGTTTAAATAAAGGGCTGCGTGTGACGTGGACATTAAGTAAGGTGATTTTTCCTATTACATTGATCATTACTTTACTACAATATACACCGGTCTTGCCCTTCTTTATTGACGTGATTGAGCCACTGATGAGTGGAATCGGCCTACCCGGTGAAGCAAGCGTGCCACTTGTGTTAGGATTTTCACTAAATTTATATGCCGGCATTGCGGCCATTATTTCTTTTGAATTTACTGTCAAACAAGTGTTCATTTTAGCTGTGATGTTGAGTTTTGCACACAACTTGTTTGTCGAATCGACCGTTGCGGTTAAGGTTGGCGTGCGTTGGTACATTGTGATTCTTATCCGGTTAAGTTTAGCGCTCATCTCAGCTCTCACGATTCACCATTTTGTGCCTTTTGAACAAACACTCGCACAGTATTCGTTTGAAGAGGTACAGGAAGAAACAGTGTCAGGTGTCGTTAATGTTATGATCCATGCATTCACGACCGCCTTTGATAGTGTATGGGGATTAGCGATGATTGTTGTACCACTTATGATCGCGATGCAGCTGTTCCGTGATTTAGGTTGGCTCGATGTTTTGACAGAATGGCTTTCTCCGTTTACACGGTTACTCGGGATTAAAAGTAACGCGGCGATGACGTTAGTTGCTGGACTCACGATTGGTCTCGCTTTTGGGGCAGGTGTCATGGTCGAGGCGATTAAAGATGATCACGTAGAGAAAAAAGACATGTATTTGAGTTTTATATTTCTTGTCAGTTGTCATGCGGTGGTGGAGGATACCTTGATATTTATTCCGCTTGGCATTCCCATACTCCCACTCTTTTTCATTCGCTTATTGACAGCGGTCACTCTAACTCGTATTGTAAGTATTATCTGGACACGATTTGAAACAAATAAACAAAACATTTAGCGGAGGGTATTATGATTAACACATTATTATTTGACTTAGACGGAACATTAATTGATACAAATGAATTAATTATCGCGTCATTTACACACACATTAAAAAAACATACAGGGAAAGACTATACGAAAGAAGAAATCTTACCGTTTATCGGGCCGCCATTAATTGAAAGCTTGACAAGTGTAGACGCGACACAAGCAGAGGCCATGATGGACACGTATCGTGAACATAACATTGCTGAACACGAAACTTATGTTAAAGCGTATCCTACGGTAGTAGATACAATCAAACGTCTACATGAGTTAGGCTATAAATTAGCGATTGTGACAACGAAAATGACAGATACAGCTAGGCTCGGTTTAGAAATGACAGGTCTTGCGCCTTATTTTGATGTCGTTATCGGTTTAAATGAAGTTGAACATGCTAAACCGCACCCAGAGCCTGTATTAAAAGCGCTAGACGCACTTGGTGAAACACCGATGCATGCACTAATGGTTGGTGATAATTCACATGATATTGAGGCAGGACAAAATGCCGGGACCAAAACAGCAGGTGTGGCATGGACAATAAAAGGAAAAGGCTTTTTAGAACGTTTTAAGCCTGACTATATGTTAGAAGAGTTGAAAGATCTGTTAACCATTCTTGAGGTGGAACTATGCGACAAACAGAACGGTTCAAAGTAGAAGGACCCAATAGTTTATGGCAACTCTATCAAACGGTCCCATTTTTTAAAGTGATGAAGAACTTTGTGGTCATTCAACTTGCAAGATACACGCCGATTTTGCCAGTGAAAAATTGGTTTTACCGGACGTTCCTAGGTATGCGTGTAGGGAAACAAACGTCTTTTGCCTTAATGGTGATGGTCGATCTTATGTTTCCTGAGCGTATTACAGTAGGAAATAATAGTATTATTGGATACAATACAACGGTTCTTACACATGAATATTTAATTAAAGAGTACCGATTAGGTCATGTCACCATTGGTGAGAGGTGATGATCGGTGCGAACTGTACAATCTTACCTGGTGTGACCATTGGCGACGGTGCCATTGTTGCCGCAGGAACCGTTGTTTCTAAAGATATACCAGCTTATGCCTTTGCGAAAGGTAATCCAGTTATGATTACTGAAACAAAAATAGATGGAGAGTAAAGAAGGGATTGCGGTGAAGTTAACGAATACAAATCGAGAAGAGACCATGCGACAGCTTCTTGAAACAACGTATGATGTGATTGTCATAGGTGGTGGTTTAACAGGTGCCAGCATCTTATTTGATTTACAGATGCGTGGATTAAAGACGTTATTAATAGAGAAAAATGATTACGCCTCAGGAGCATCAGAAAGTTTTGATTTACTCGTTTATGATAAAAATACGTTTCAAACGTTGTCTAAACAAAAAAAACAAGAATTACACCAGTTGAATCAAAACATTGGAAAGGCGTTTCAATTCATACCGGCCATTGAACTGGTGGCTAAGGACGTACCAGTGACATCAGAACTTAAAAAGCGGTTATGGCCACTATTAAATAAACGTGCGTTAGATAAACCGGTTGCGTCGGTTCAGTTATCAATGGCGCAAAAAAAGCAATTTGAAACTGTCGGGACAATCACACATACAACCCTCCCATTTGTCGATACAGCACGGTTAACGATTGATTTAATTAAAGCCAGTGTGGCCTTAAATGCAGACGCAATCAATTATCAGATGGTGACGGATATGTATCTATCAGACAACGCCTTACGTGGTGTGTTTGTAGAAGATCAAATCACAGGAGAAACGCATGTCATTTATGCTAAAAAAGTTGTCAACGCGACTGGTTTAGCTAGCTTAGATTTGCACGAACGCCTTCAAAATAAAGCCAGTCCTTCCTTTGCGTTAACACCTAGACGAAAATACCAATGGCTGGTACCTTCATCGGTGTTCACACTTGATTTTCCAGTCATCATTAAACAAGGCTTGTATCCTTATACTGTTTCACTGATTCCAAGGGAGCAGGGTGTGCTTGTGAGTACGGTTCGTCCGAACGGTGAGATGCTCTCAACTAAAGCTGTTTTTTTGGAAGTGAAACAAGAAATCGAGCGTGTGTTTCCTGAGGTTACGTTGGATACAAATCATATCTTCACGTTTAGAACAACGAAAGAAGTCGATACTAATGCCGAAAAAACACCGTTTAATTTTTATAAGTCAAGTCAGGACGTAATCACCGCGATTGGCAGTCCAGTCTCAAATTATCGACAGTATGCTGAAAAAGTTGGCGATGAGGTGACTAAACAATTTAAAGCAGAGTCGGCTATTTTGTACGAACGATCCGATACGAGAACACGCGTTGTATCAACAGATGTGGCAAAAGAGACGGTGTATAGTTTAAATGAAGATATTAGTATGATTCAACTGATGAATAAATATCAAGTGGAACAAAGCCAATTAGAACAGTTAAGTCGCGACGTCGATCGCTTAATGATTCATTATCCTATTCCTAGTCGATTGTTTATGGAGCTTCTCTATACTGTCGAATGTGAAGGGGTATATAAAGCATCGGACTTTCTTCAGCGGCGTTTACGTTTAGGTGTGTTTGATTATACGATACACGGCGCCATTACTTTTCAAATCCTCCGATTTCTTGAATATCGTCTGGCCTGGACAAAAGAGGAACGGTCTTACTATGAGCGGGAAGTTAAGCAATTTATGGTGGAACGTCACCAATTTGATTGATGATAAATAGTGTGAGAATCGCTGTGTCTATGCTATACTTACGGTGAAAGAACACAATCTGTTTAGAAGGGGTATTAAATGACTGTGGAAAATGAGATGTCAAACCCAACCTTACCTAAAAATATTATTCCATTCATTCATGATGGAGATTTTTTCTTTACAAAAGGCGTTGAAGCTTTTTATAAAAGGAAGTTTGATTTAGCCTTAAAATATTTAAAAAAAGCCAAAGATATTGACCCATTAGAAGCGCTTTATCCGTCACAAATGTCAATCATCTATACCGAAATCGGTGCGTATCATGCGGCAAATCAAATTCTGAGTGATGTCATTAAGACACATGGTGATGACTATGTCGATAGCTATTATTTAATTGCGAATAACTATGCCCATTTAGGTCTATTAAATGAGGCACAAAAATATGCCACGCTTTATATGGAAAAAGATCCTGATGGGGAATTTTATTCAGAAGCTGAGCAATTGATTACCATCTTAGATTTAACGTTAGAAGAAGAAATGGATTTCTTTGAAGACGAAGATGAAGACGATTTGTTGATGTATCAAGAAACCGCCTTTTATTATTTACAACAGAAAGATTATCTAAAAGCGACAGCTATCTTAGAAGAAGCTCTTGAGTTATTCCCAGAATATGATTTGTTTCATTTTCAATCACGTTTCGCCCGTTTTTTTAATGGTGAAAAGGAAACGGTTTTAACTGAAGAAGAGGCCGCTCTTATCGCTGAACCAAACCAACTTCAATCTCGTTTTAATTTAATGTTTTTCTATCACGATCTAGGTCAATTAGATAAAGTAAAAGACATGGTTGCTTGTTTTGAAGGGGTGTATCCGATGCAACAGGAACAAGCACTTAAAGTAGCCATTGGTTATACCTTAGCGGGGTATAATGATGAAGCAATCCATCGCTTTAGTCGCTTGCAACAACGGACGGTTAAACACCATGTCGACTACTATACCTACTATGCATTAGCGCTTTATCGAAGTGGTAACGTTGTTGAGGCTGAAGCTTTATTTGAAGAAGCAAAACAACGTCACAAACAGCTGCGAAGTAAGTCGGCGCCCTGGTTAGAAGAACGGATGAGCAGATCAGTGGACGAAAGAAAATAAATATACCATAATGGGTATATAAAGGTACACTCATAATCATTACGATTTAAATCTTAAAACAGAAAGGATTGACGTGAAAATGACTGAAGAACGTATTTATGATGTAATTATTATTGGTGCAGGACCAGCTGGTATGACAGCTGCTGTGTATGCTTCTCGCGCCGATTTAGATACTTTAATGATTGAACGCGGTATTCCAGGGGGACAAATGGCCAATACCGAAGATGTTGAAAACTATCCAGGTTATGAAAGTATTTTAGGTCCAGATCTATCAAACAAAATGTTTGAACATGCGAAAAAATTTGGGGCAGAATATGCTTATGGTGACATTACAAGCATTATTGATGGTCACCGTTATAAAAAAGTAAAAGCGGGCGACAAAGAGTATAAAACAAAAACAATCATTATCGCAACGGGTGCTAAATATAAAAAATTAGGTATTCCAGGTGAGGAAGAATTAGCAGGACGTGGTGTATCTTACTGTGCAGTATGTGACGGGGCATTCTTTAAAGATAAAGAACTCATCGTTATCGGTGGTGGTGACTCGGCTGTTGAAGAAGGGGTTTACCTCACGCGCTACGCTAAGAAAGTTACTATTGTTCACCGCCGTGATGAATTACGCGCACAAAAAATCTTACAAGAACGTGCCTTTAAAAATGAAAAAGTGGATTTCATTTGGGACACGATTGTGACGGATATCAATGGAAAAGATGGTAAAGTAGGTTCAGGGACATTGAAAAACGTTCATACTGATCAAGTAACGGAAAAAACAGCTGATGGTGTATTTATTTATATTGGTCTTGAGCCACTTAGTGGACCATTTGAATCACTTGGTATTACCAATGAAGAAGGGTATATTCCAACTAATGATCAAATGGAAACAGACATTCCGGGTATTTTTGCGGTCGGTGATATTCGTGAGAAAACACTTCGTCAAATCGTCACAGCGACAGGTGACGGTAGTATTGCAGGACAAAATGCTCAACACTATATTGAAGAATTAGAAGAGGAATTAGCAAAACAAATATAGTAAATGTCATCTGTACTTGAGCACGTTCATTCAGTGCGTTCTAACGAGATGACACTACTAATCAAGTCAAACACTTTATATACGTTAATCAACCGGATAGGTTGATACCATAATAGCCTTTGCTGCATTTAACATTGTAGCAAAGGCTATTTACATGTTAAGACAGCAAGGATAATTTATAGAATGAAGGTTTGATAAACTGATGACGCTCAACTAAGCACCGGCAGTGCTCGTTGAAAAATACTAGGTTCATAACGAGAGGATATATGCTGCGATCTGCTAAATCATTAAATAAGTGTCAGTCGCCATCTAATAGAGTATTCGTTAGCTGAGCTTTTTTATTTTTTTGCACGAAATAGCCCGATCAAGTAAAGATGATGACAGCCATTGACCTTGTCTACTCATGTAAAAAACGCTTCAAAGAGAGGCGCGCATTCTATTCGACTTTCCTCAGTAGAAAGATTCCGTCATTTTTCCTCATAAAAAATAAAAATAGTAAAAAACCTTGTTTTTGATTAGGCTAGATGGCTTGTATCATCAAAATAAAAACAGCTAAACTTGCTAAAAATATAAAATTCTTTTTAGCACTTTTACACAATGAATAGTGTTAGAGTGAGTGTTAAGTTTAGTATATCAAATTAAAAGGAAACGTCACGAAAAGAAAGCGTTACCATCCGTGATAATTTGAACTGTATCTATTTTAAGGAGGAAATTAATATGATTGATGTAAACGTTCACAAAATTGAAATGTCTGCACCGGATGATATGACCGAGCTAGATAAATTAATCACCAGTGGAGCAATAAACCCAGAAGACGTCATAGCGGTTTTGGCTAAAACAGAAGGTAATGGTTGCGTAAATGACTTCACAAGAGGTTTTTCTACTTTTGTCTTTAAAAACTATTTAGCAAAAAAAATGCATGTAGATGAGCAGACTGTTGCAAGTAAAGTGGCGTTTGTCATGTCAGGTGGTACTGAAGGTGTTATGACACCACATGCTATGATATTCACTCGAAAAGAGGTTGAGAACAAAGAAGAGTCTGAAGAAAAAGGGCTTGTGGCAAATGTAGGATTCACGCGTGATTTCTTACCAGAAGAGATTGGCACATTAACAATGGTTGAAGAAGTTGAACGGGTTGTTAAAAATTTAATAGAAGAATCTGGGATAGAGAACAACGAGGATGTTCACTTTGTTCAAATTAAATGTCCACTACTTACATCCGATCGAATCAGTGATGCGAAAAGAAGAGGAAAATCTGTTGTTGTTGATGATACATACAAATCAATGGGTTACTCAAGAGGCGCATCTGCATTAGGTGTAGCAACAGCTCTTGGTGAGGTAGATAAAGAACAAATAGATGAACAGTCAATTTTAAATGATTGGTCGCTATACTCATCAGTTGCCTCGACATCAGCCGGGGTCGAATTACTTAATTGTGAAGTTATTTTAATGGGTAATTCTAAAAAGTCGGTTAGTAAATTTGCTATTGGTCACAGTGTGATGAAGGATGCTATTGACCTTAATAGTGTATTAGAGGCGATTAAAAATAGTGGCCTTGATATAGACGGGCTACCAACAGAGCAACAAAAAAGTAAAATTGTTAACGTTCTAGCAAAGGCAGAAGCTTCTCCTGATGGTGAAGTAAGAGGTAGACGTAATACCATGTTAACGGACTCTGATATCAATCATACAAGACAGGCGAGAGCTGTTGTAAATGGTGTCATTGCTTCTATAGTAGGAGATCCGATGGTTTATGTGTCTGGTGGGGCAGAGCACCAAGGACCTGCAGGTGGTGGCCCTATATCTGTCATTATTGAAAAGTAATATTTGTATCAGTAAGAATAATAAATAAGAGGGTATAAGACAATACCCTCTTACTTTATTTCCTGCAAGTTTTCGTGTGTGTTTAAAGCAATCATTCTTCTTTGTCATATCTAATAGTGGGTAGTTCTGAGGCAAACAATATTTCAAATTGGAGTTATAGTCAATCAATGATTAGGCAGTGATTTATCTAAAAAATGAAATAGAGGTGTTCAATTTGAGTTTACTAGTTAATTTAATCCCAGTTATTATTATTTTAGTCCTTCTATTTATGAGAAAACACATGTTAATTGCTGGTCTTGCCGGAGGAGTGGTCGCTTTATTAATTGGCGGCATAACAATTCCTGAAGCATCTGGTATTGTACTTAGTGGTATTTCTAATATGCTAGGAATTACTGTACCTATTCTTTATGCATCTGCAGCTGTCATGGTATCAAAAGCTGGCAGTATTCAATCGTTAATAGAATTAGCTAAAAGATCATTAAAAGGAAAATTCGGTATTTTAGCCGGTATTATTGTATTAATTCAAGGTTTAGCTACATATATGGCCGGTATGGGTGCTGGGAATACTATGGTAACAGCACCTTTAATGGCAGCGGCTGTAGGAGCAGTACCAGAAGTGATTGCAGCTATGGCAATAATATCTGCTATAGGTTTTACAACATCACCAGCATCAACTGAAACAGCTCTAACAGCTGAAAGTGCTGGGATAGAAGTCACAGCACACGCATCGATTATGCTTCCATATGTTATAGGGTTTTACTTGCTAGCGATAGGTCTTGCTATTTACGGGGTTTATAAACGTGGGAGATTAGTAGGTTCAACTGAAAAAGAAGACCAATATGCTGATGTTAAAAGTTTAACATTAATTAAATACGCTCTTCCATCAATTGCTCTATTGTTGATGGTTGTAGCTGGTTCAAGTTTAAATGGTGTTTTGGGTATAACATTATTTACACCAATCACTACTGTCATTTTTACAGCTATACTAACAGTGTTATTAACACCGTTAAATTCTGATTCAACGAGTGAAGCTTTAATTGATGGTTCTAGATTTATTTTAACGACGTTATTTTCTGTAGGTATTTTCTTAGGTTTTATTAATATTGTTGCTGAATTAGGTGTTTTCGAACAAATTGCTGATTTAGCTAGTCAAGTACCTCAATTTTTAGTCTTACCAGTTGCTATGATATTGGCATTTTTAATCGCCATACCATCCGGTGCATTCGCTGCAGGTGTACTTACTTTAACTTTACCGACACTAGCAGTTCTTGGTTTACCAGCTGAGGCAATGGGATTTGTAGCGATTGCAACCGGATTAGGAACACAAGTCAGTCCAGTACAAATTAACGTTGCTGCCTTAGCGGATGGTTTTAATAAAGATATAATGACAATAATAAAAGATCAAGCTAAGTTTATTATCGGCATGCTAATTGTTGTCATGATTGTGGCGGTCATATTTGTATAGTCTGAAATATGATTATATTTTAGACTGTACTGATCAGGTGGTGTTAAAATGAGTAATGAATCAGATTTAGATATTATATACGGAATAAATGATCAACCAACTTTGAAAAAAGCTGTTCCTTTAGCTTTTCAGCATATACTGGCTATGTTTGCAGCAAATGCAACACTGCCATTATTAATATCATCAATATTAAATTTATCTGCTGCTCAAACAACGTTATTAATTCAATCAGCTTTACTAATGTCAGGTGTGACAACGCTCATTCAAATTAGTAGAAATAGAGGCATTGGTTCTCGCTTGCCTCTCGTTATGGGCACGAGTAACGCTTTTATATCAACAAGTCTGGCTATTGCAACAGATTTTGGGATTGGTGCTGTATTTGGTGCTGCTTTTATCGGTGGTCTTGTTGAGTTTTTTATAGGTAAATATTTAGACAAATTACAACGGTTTTTTCCACCGCTAGTTAATGCTATCGTTGTACTAACTATAGGTATAACGCTTATACCTGTTGGTATAACCCAAGCAGCAGGTAGTATAAATACAGGTAGTTTAAGGAATTTGTTCGTTGCCTTAGTCGTGCTGATAAGTATTATTATTTTTCATCAAAGTTCACATGTATTTTTAAAATCATCATCAATATTATTGGGGATTGTTGTTGGGTATGTTATGTCATACTTTTTAGGTATGGTAGATTTCTCAGCGATTACACAGACGAGTTGGCTTTCTTTTCCTAAACCTTATCAGTTTCAGTGGAAATTTGAACCTGTAGCTATTTTCTCGATGATCTTTATGTATCTTGCAACCTCTATTGAAACTTTAGGTGATGTCTCAGCACTGACTAGAGGGGCAGAAGGACGAGAACCAACGAATGAAGAGATGTCTGGGGCAATTATGGCTGATGGTCTGTCGAGTAGCTTAGCCTCACTATTTAATTCGTTTCCAAATACATCCTATACTCAAAATGTTGGTGTCGTTAGTTTAACGGGGGTTTTCAGTCGATATATTGTTAAGTTAGGTGCATTTATCTTATTGATATTATCTTTTGTACCAAAGTTTTCTGCTATTATATCGGTTATGCCAGAACCTGTTTTAGGCGGTGCGGCAATAGCTATGTTCTCCATGGTAGCAGTGTCGGGAATATCCCTGATGCAAACAATAAAATTAAATAGTAGAAATATGTTAATTATTGCGATTTCTCTAGGTTTAGGAGTGGGTTTAAATCTTGTACCTGAAGCAACACAACAATTGCCTCTTAACATGCAAATTGTACTTACGTCAGGTGTTGTTCCTGCTGCAGTGACATCTATTATTTTAAATGTTATACTTCCTGAGTCAGATCAGTAAGGGATTGCTGTTGTTTGATATGAAAAAAATGTTGTAAAGTCGTATATTAGCTGATAACTTAAGTGAGCTAAAGTAATATCGTACACTTATAGTGCTTATTTGATTAAATAATTTACCTGTTCTTAATCTCACTGTAATCAAACTGCAAAACAAGTGGGGTATACTATAATTAAGTAATTAACCCCCCTTTTAATATACGAAAATGATTGGCGCAGTATATGAGCTTTTGCTTATATTCTGCGTCTTTTTTTTTGTGGATTTTTTTCTTGAATGTACCAAGATGGCCTGTCGTTTTTTTGGGTTAAGATATTTAATATGCTACAGTTAAAAGTTAACGTAAGAGAGAATTGAATTTTTTAAGTGGAAACAATCGATTGCGACTGTAAGTTTTGCTATAATGAAGAAAGAGTGTTAAAAGGAAGTGAGTGAACAATATGCAGCGTGTCACTAATTGTTTAATTATAGATCAGGATAAAGTTCTGTTACTAAAAAAACCACGTTATGGTTGGTATGCGATGCCAGGTGGAAAAATGGAACCGCATGAAACTGTTCAAGAAGCAGTGATAAGAGAAGTGTATGAAGAGACAGGTTTAAAAATAACGAACCCGAAAATTATGAGTATTGCTAACATAAATAAACCATCGGCTAAACCACCAAAAGATGACTGGATGATGTTTACTTTTGTCGTGAAAGGCTATGAGGGGACGCTTGTAGAAGAGTGTCCAGAAGGTGAGTTAGAATGGATTGATCTTAATGACGTATCAATAATTCCTACAGCCCCGAGCGATCGGATTATTCATGATTATACGCTGAAACAAGATCGCATCCTTTATGCGCAATTTGAGCTAGATGAAAAGGATCAATTAATCAGCTTTAAAACCCAAGACAATTAGAGGAGGCAAAAGAGATGACGAATCCAAAGGAAACATCACTTGTTATTATTACAGGTATGAGTGGCGCTGGTAAAACTGTAGCGGTTCAAAGTTTTGAAGATTTAGGTTACTACTGTGTCGATAACTTGCCACCTGCTTTATTACCAAAGTTCTTAGAATTAATGAAAGATGCGTCGAATAACATCAATAAAGTTGCACTTGTGATTGATTTACGAGGGCGCGAATTTTTTGATACTTTATTTGAAAGTTTAGATACGCTCTCAGACTTAACCTGGATTGATGAGCATATATTATTTTTAGATGCCCAAGATCAAACACTTGTGTCTCGCTACAAAGAAACGAGACGCTCTCACCCGCTTTCACCAAAGGGTTTACCGTTAGAGGGGATTAAAAAGGAACGCCAATTGTTAAGTGAACTACGTGGGCGTGCTCAACACTTTATTGAAACAACGAATTTGAAACCGAAGGAATTGCGCGAAAAAATCGTGCAAAAGTATGGAGAGCTTGAGCAAAAAATCTTCTCTGTTCATACAATGTCATTTGGGTTTAAATATGGAATGCCAATTGATGCTGATTTAGTTTTTGATGTGCGCTTTTTACCAAATCCACATTATGTGGAACACTTGCAGCCTCAAACTGGATTAAATTCTGACGTGCGGGATTATGTATTTAAATGGGCAGAAACACAAAAGTTTGTCGATAAGTGGTTAGACTTGCTTAGTTTTATGCTTCCCCAGTATAAAAAAGAAGGTAAGTCTCAGCTCGTCATTGCCATCGGCTGTACTGGCGGCCAACACCGTTCAGTGGCTCTAGCAGAACATGTCGCTAAATACTTCTCAGATCAATATACGACGCATGTTTCCCACCGTGATATTGATAAGCGGAAAGGGCATTAAAGATGGAAGAACATCTAAAGAAAGTAACGGTCCTAGGTGGTGGCACAGGTATGCCAGTTATTTTACGTGGATTGAAGAAATACCCGATTGATTTATCAGCCATTGTAACTGTCGCAGATGATGGGGGATCATCTGGACGGTTACGAACAGAAATGTCCATGCCAGCACCAGGAGATATTCGAAATGTTATTGCCGCTTTATCTGAAGTTGAACCGATGATGGGAGCTCTACTCCAGCATCGATTTGATTTAGGTGAAGAAGGCTTAAAAGGACACTCTATGGGTAATTTAATCTTAGCGGCAATGACAGCTGTCACAGGAGATTTTTACTTAGGAATTAAAGAAATTGAAAAGGTCTTTAACGTGAAAGGTCAAATCTATCCTGTTGCCAATCAAAACTTATTTCTTAGCGCAGAAATGAAAGACGGTGAGATTGTTGTTGGTGAGTCAAATATTCCAAAGGCTAATAAGCCGATTCACCGGGTCTTTTTAGAACCAGAAACAGCTGAACCGCTCCCGGAAGCAATGGAAGCGATTATCGCTTCAGACCTTATCGTTATTTCACCAGGGAGTTTATACACGAGTACGTTACCGAATTTAATCGTTCCGCAAGTAGCAGATGCTTTAAGACGCACAGATGCAGAGGTTGTCTATGTTTGTAACGTGATGACTCAAAGTGGGGAAACTGATGGCTTTACCGCATATGACCACGCCAGGGTCATACTAGAACATGTAGGTGAAGGTGTGATAGATACAATCTTGGTTCATAGTGAAGGGTTTAGTCAAGATATACTAGATCGTTATTTAGAAGAACAGGCAAAGCCAGTCGTCTATGATAAAGAACGATTAGAAACGCTTGGTTTAGAAATAATTGAAGGAAATATTATTACTGATCACGATCATGTCTTGCGACATGATAAAGATAAAGTCGCAAAAATATTATGCGGCCTTATTGGTATTTGTGATCCATTAGAAAGGTGAATGTCTTATGTCTTTTGCTTCAGAAATCAAAAAAGAGCTGACGCAAATTGATAACAATGATTGTTGTAAAGAAGCTGAACTTGCCGCCTTGATTCGAATGAATGGTGCCGTATCTATTGCTCGAATGACGTATGTCCTTGATGTTCAGACGGAAAATGCTGCGATTGCTAGACGTATTTACACACTCATAAAATCATTGTATCCACATCCTATCAAATTGCTTGTACGTAAAAAAATGAAATTGAAAAAAAACAATGTCTACATTGTAAGAATAGAAGAAGGCGCAAAAGATATTTTATTAGATTTAGCGATTTTAAAAGAACCATTTACCTTCGTTCGAACAATTTCTAAACAGTACTTAAAGAAAACGTGTTGTAAACGGGCCTACTTACGTGGCGCCTTTCTTGCGGGAGGGTCAATTAATAATCCAGAAACATCTTCGTATCACTTAGAAATTGCCAATAGTTATGAAGAACATAATGATGCTTTGCAAAAATTGATGAACGGCTTCGATTTACATGCGCGTACACTTGAACGTCGTAACGGATATATTACCTATATTAAAGAAGCTGAAAAAATCACCGAGTTTTTAAATTATATTGGTGCACATCATGCGCTATTTAAGTTTGAAGATGTTCGTATTATTCGGGATATGCGTAATTCAGTTAACCGCTTAGTGAACTGTGAGACGGCTAACCTAAACAAAACGATTGGAGCAGCCTTTAGACAAGTCGAAAATATACGCTTTATTGAAAGAACCGT
This sequence comes from Halolactibacillus sp. JCM 19043, assembly GCF_001310395.1. NCBI lineage: Bacteria > Bacillati > Bacillota > Bacilli > Caryophanales > Bacillaceae > Halolactibacillus > Halolactibacillus sp. JCM 19043. The sequence goes on along the minus strand of NZ_BAXD01000021.1, from coordinate 20,446 downwards.
CGGTCTAGAAGCCCTACCTGATAAGTTAAAAGAAATTGCAAGACTAAGAGTTGACCACCAAGAAGTCTCGTTAAAAGAATTAGGAGAACTTGTTAGTGGATCACCCATCAGTAAATCAGGTGTCAATCACCGTTTAAAGAAGATTGATCAATTTGCTGATCAATTACGTGGAGAGTATCCGATTCAAAAACAGTCCGAAACTCACTAACATAAGTTACAATAAATAGCGTATAATGAAACTGTTGTAAAAATAATTGATTCTTTGTCTAAAGGAGCGAGTGGTTATGAAGTGTATTGTAAATGTCAATCCTGGTCTTCAAGCGAGTCCAGCATCCAGCTTTGTTCAAACAGCGAATCGGTTTTCATCGGAAATTTACTTAACGAAAGGTGAACGACGTGTGAATGCGAAAAGCATTATGGGTCTGTTAAGTTTAGCGATTGCTAAAGGTGATACTATTGAACTAAAAGCAACAGGTGGCGACAGTGATGAAGCTATCCAAGCACTCGGCGATTTTTTACGACAAGACAACTAACCCCAAGACTAAAAGCAACAATACCACTAGAGGTACTGTTGCTTTTTATAATAAATGGGTAGTAGAGGAGGAAATACAATGGCATTACATATTAATAATGTGACGAAACAATTCGGTACGTTTACAGCCGTGGATGATTTATCCATTACAATCAATGAAAATCAAATTTTTGGCTTTCTTGGCGCAAATGGTGCAGGTAAAACCACCACTTTTAGAATGATTTTAGGATTGATTGATGAAACAAAGGGTAATATCAGTTGGGATGGCCGTCAAATTGATTACAGTATCACTGATTCAATTGGGTACTTACCAGAAGAACGTGGGCTGTATCCGAAGATGCAAGTAAAAGAACAAATGATTTATCTGGGACGGTTGAGAGGGATGGAAAAAAGTCAATCATTAAAGAATTAGATTACTGGTTAGATAGATTTAAAATTCCTGATTATAAAGAGAAAAAAGTAGAAGAATTATCAAAAGGGAATCAACAAAAGATTCAATTTATCTCAGCGGTCATTAATCAGCCTAAATTACTTATTTTAGATGAACCGTTCTCAGGACTTGATCCAGTCAATGTAGAATTATTAAAAGAAGCAGTTATTGAGCTGAAAGATAAAGGGACAACCATTGTCTTTTCATCTCATCAAATGTCGACGGTAGAAGAACTCTGTGAATCGCTCTGTATTATGGTTAAAGGTAAGCCTGTTGTTCAAGGGGCACTAAAAGATATTAAGCGCCAATTCGGCAAGAAAAACGTCTTAATTCACGCAGATATGGATTTGAATTTCTTAAAAGAGGTTCCTGGTGTTGTAAAATATGCTGAAACGGCAGAAGGATGTCGCTTACAGATTAATGATGAAGTCGTTTCACAAGCCATTCTAAAAGAACTCATCGTGCGTGATGGTTTTATCAAGCGGTTTGATTTACTCGAACCATCTTTAAATGACATCTTTATTGAGAAAGTTGGTGAGTCTTATGAATAAATTTTGGGTCGTTTTATCACAAACATATATGACACGATTTAAATCAAAATCTTTCAAAATAACTACGGCATTATTTTTAGTATTTATTCTTGCGATTGGTAATATTGACCGTATTATTGAACTATTTAATTCTGATGAAGAACCATCAGTCACGACGGTGGCAGTTGTTGATGAGACAAATCTTTATGGCGATTACTTATCTAATATGGAAAGTCAAACACTGCAATATGACGTGACTACAGAAAGTGTCGCGTCATTAAATGAATCGGTATTAGAAGGTGAAATTGATGGTGTATTAACCTTATCAAATGATGAGTCTCAACCATTCACCGCGACACTTCGCTTAGAAGATGTCTTAAATAATAGTATTGAATATGAAGTAAATGAACTTCTGCAGCAACTAAAAGTAATGGTGATGACTGAGGAATCGGGTATTGATGGTGAAGTCTTGAAGTCTATCTATTCACCCGTGTCATTCCAATTAGAAGCTATTGAAAAAGCAGATGGTACGACATCAAAAACTGAAGAAGAAATAAGCGGCGCACGCGGGCTTGTCTATGTAATGCTATTCTTGTTATACTTTGCGGTTATTACGTATGGTCAAATGATTGCGACTGATATCGCGAATGAAAAAACATCACGAGTTATGGAGATATTAATCTCAAGTTCCAGTCCAGTTTCACAAATGTTTGCGAAGATTATTGGGATTGCTTTACTTGGTTTAACGCAAATCTCGATACTTATTGCGACAGGATTCTTTGTGATTCAAACACGTGCAAGTGACTTTGAGGGTGATTTCTTTGAAGTTTTCGGTTTTAGTGATATTGATGTGTCCGTTTATGTTTATGCGCTTGTCTTTTTCTTACTCGGGTACTTATTATATGCGACATTGTCAGCAATGCTTGGCTCACTGGTTAGTCGAATGGAAGACGTTGGTCAGTTAATGTTCCCAGTGATTATTTTAATCGTTATTGCCTTTATGGTATCGATGTTTGGATTAGAATCACCGGAATCAACGTTAGTTACGGTGATGTCTTATATCCCATTCTTTAGTCCACTGGTGATGTTTTTACGGGTAGGGCTTCTCGGCATTCCTTTTTATGAAGTTATGTTAAGCATTGGTATTTTACTAGTAACAATTTTCATTCTTGGTTATGTCGGCGCAAAAGTATACCGTGGTGGTGTATTAATGTACGGCGGTGGATTTAAGTTGAAAGATTTAAAACAAGTCATGCATTTAAGTAAGAAGAGCAAATAGTAAAAAATATAAATAAGTGCGTTCTCTGTAACTCAATAAAGAGAACGCACTTATTTTTTCATGTCATGAAATATGTGCTCATCATTTAGGGACAACCCAAATAATAAATGACGTCTGAAAGCAAAGTTGAGCATTGGAATATGGGTCAACGATTATGCCAACATGAGGGACGCCATTGTGGTCATTGCTTAAGGGGGAGAGATTAATTTAATAATGTAATATTTAAAGTTTTAAATATGATCGATAAAAGTAGTAAAGCGATATATTTAAACCATAGTGTTTTTAACGCTTCAAATAAATAATGGAGGATTTATATGCATAAACGAAGTGTACGTTAAGTCAATCAATGGTGTTCGAAAAATTAACAGTATGCATACTAAATTAATGGCAGGAATGAATGGGAGAAACGTGCGTTCTCTGTTAAAATAAAAGAAGTAATAAGAAAGTTGGTGAAAAGGATGAAAGAAACGATTCGCTTTATCCATAGTGCTGATTTACATTTGGATCGACCGTTTGTTGGTTTATCTAAACTCGGACATAAACAAGTAGAAAAAATGAAACATAGCGCTTTTTTAGCACTGAACCGATTAGTTGAGTTAGCGATTACAAAAAAGGTTCATTTTGTGGTCATTGTTGGAGATATATTCGATCAAGCAAGTACGACTATTTTTGCTGAAGTGAAATTTAAGCAAGCACTAGAAAAATTAAATCAGCACAGCATCCATGTTTATCTTTCTTTTGGTAACCATGACTATCATCAAACAGGCGAGATGACGTTTGATTATTTAGAACATGTGCACGTATTTAATCAGCAACAGATCTCATCATTTACATATAGAAATTCATCAGGAACCACGGTTCAACTACAAGGATTCAGCTATGAAACACGTCATGTGACAGATGATCTTTCTCGTGGTTTTTCAATCGATCATACATGTGATTATCAAGTAGGTATGCTGCATGGTAGTGTTGGGGCATCAACTGAACATGAAACATATGCGCCATTTCAACTAGACTGGTTAAAATCACTTGGTTTTGACTACTTTGCACTTGGTCATATTCATAAACGACAAGTACTCAGCGATAACCCACCCGTTGTTTATTCAGGTAATATTCAAGGGGGTTCAAAAAAAGAAACAGGTGAGAAAGGATGCTTCTTAGTTGAACTAACAGAGACTGGCACAGTTTTTACCTTCCACTCACTTCAAAGTGTATGTTTTGAGACACTCGAAATAGATGGTGCCTCTATTTATACGGTTGATGACCTTATTCATACGTTACGGGAGTGTTTAGAAAAGCAGGATGCAGAGTCGATGTTAGCTATTGAGATTTATCATCCCACGGATACATTGATATCATTGTATCACGCACAAGGTTTTAATGACGTACTTCAGTTACTAAATGAGGAAAATGATGATCAAAGTTATTTCATAGACCTTGTGGTTAAACAGCCGCCTGTCACATTACATAAGCACGATCCTTTCTTTCAAACGTTAACGCATCAGTTTAAGGAAGCAAGCGATGTGTCATATGTCGATGAGTTGTTCCAACATCAACGAGCTAGACGATTCCTAGATGCACTAACAAAGGATGAATTAGCTTCTGCTTCGGATGAGGCTTTTCATTATCTGTATTACCAACTGATTGGGGGTAACGTACATGAGGATTAACACATTTACTATCTATCAGTTCGGAAAATTAGTCAATAAAACATATGAGATAAATCGTGAGAGCTTAATTGTGATTAGTGGTCAAAATGAATCAGGTAAAACACACGTGCGGTACTTTCTGACGTATATGCTCGTGGGCCTCACAAAACAAGAGTTAGAACGATTTAATTATCAACCGAATCATTTCTTTGGTGGCGAATTAACCATTCAATGTGACGATAAAGTCTTTACCTTATATCGAACGGATAAGTTAAACCATCAATTACTCGTTAAAGATGAACAAGAGAATGACATCCCAATGGATGTGTTTAGTCAATACGTTCAACGAGTCAACCGAGAATTCTTTGACCGTATTTTTCATTTTGATGTGTTGTCCATTCAAAAAGAACAGACAGATTCGCCGGAACAATTAGGTGACTTATTGTTATCTCTTAGTATGTCAGGGACTGATGCGATTGAACGGACCGAAAAAAAATTAAAGAAAGCACTTGAGCGCCTGTTTAAAAAAGGCTGGCACGAATCCTGAGTTAAACCAACAACTCAAAACATTAGAATCGATGGAGAAACAGCTAAAAGAACTAAAAGAAAAAGAATCAGGTTATCACGTGCTTGAACAAGACATCAAAGAAATAGAAAAGTCAATCGACCAATTACATGATGATATCGATGAAGTTAAACAACAGCTCTTTTTTTATCAGACATATCAACAACTGTATCACATCATTGAAAATTACCAAGTAGCAAATCGTTACCTCTTAGAGCATAGTAAGCCACACGTAAAGCGAGAAATAAATAAAGCTGACGTCATAGCCTGGCATGAAAAGAAACGTGATCTATTACAACAAGTGTCCTATCAACAACAACTGATTGAACGTAAAAAGGAAAAAATAAAAGACAGTCAAACACGCTTGGGAGAAGCCTCATTTTATCAATTTTTATCAACCATTAACGATCATGAATCATACTGGCGTGAACAGCATCACATATTTTTACAAACAAAGACAGAGCTTGACCGTGTCATGACAGCTATACAGGACGAAAAGAGAAACATAGGCTTACAACTGGATGATGAGATGGTCCAACAGTTAGCTTTACCTAAAGAAAATGTTGCTGAATTGGACACAATGACAACGCTGTATAAAGAACTAGATGACGATCTAACATCTAAACAAGCGGAACTGGAATTACTGCTAAGTGAGGGAGATAGTCTTTCGTACGAACGGCATCAATTAGAAGAGGCGCTATTAAATGATTATGAGCGTCAGGATATAGAAGATGCTATCGAATCATTAAAGCGTAAGCATGACAGGGCTATTACACCTAAGCAGTTACTACCGGTATTTAGTCTTGCCTCGGGTGTCTTAATTATGACCTTCATTGCTCTTTATGTGATGAATAGCTTTCAACCATTCATTATTATCGGTTTAATGATGGTATATATGATTAGTTTAGTTAGTCTGATATATGTGAAGCAACGACCTAAGGTGTCAGCTAGAGAAGTACCAACACAACAAGAAGAAAATCAGTTACAGCACTATTATCAGGTTTTAACTAGGGATGAAACGGCTAAAAGAAAAAGAGATGAGTTAACACGTGATTGGCTAATTTTTACGAGAGATGTGGAGGTAAAAGAAAAAGAAATAAAGAAACAAAAAGAACGAAAAACACATGTTTCTCGAAATATAGATAGATTTAAAGGCCGATATCCGTTTCTTAGTCACGTAGTTGAACCTAGGTATAGTGCAGTGTTGGCAAGTGTCTATCAGTTAAAGTGTCTTTTAGAGGAAAAAGCTACATTAATAACATCACTAACATTGCGTGAAGAAAAGCTTAAACAGTTTAAACAATCAATAATTGATCAGTGTGACATTACCGAACAAACCTCAATGGAAGGCATGCTGAAGCTAGTACGTCATCAATATGATGAACATAAACATGCCCGCGAGCGTCATACTGAATTAACCGAAGAATTACGAGGGTTAGAAGATGAGGCTCAACAAATAGAAGCGACATTAATGCCAGTTGTTGATGCGTTAGCTGAGGCATATGATGCCTATCATGTGAAGGATTTTGAAGCTTTTATTGCTCAACATGAAAAAGTCATACACTATAAAGAAATGATACAACAAAAAAGTGAGATGAAACAAAAGTTAGAGCTACGTTTTTCGCCTCGTGCGTTAAAGTCTATTTTTTCTGAACCACTGATAAATGAACGGTTACTGAAAGAGTACCTCGATGAACATGAGGATAAGAAGCAACGACTTGATGATGCACACATGTCGATAATGAAACAACTGGCCACGTTGAAAGCGGAAAAGCAACAAATGGAGTCCTCGACAAGTTACCGGGATTTACACTATCAATTCCAAATGAAACGAGAGGCGTTTAATCAACAAGCAAATGAGTGGCTAATGTATAAAATAAGTTATGAACAACTGCTTAAAACAAAGCGATTGTTTCAAGCATCGATGCTGCCTGGTATTTTAGATAAAGCAAGCGAGGTCTTTAGGGCGGTAACCAACAATCGCTATCACTCGATTGATTATGACGATGTGTCCAAGCAACTATTTGTGACGCATGGACAAGGTCAGTTGGTTGCCATGGAATTATCACAAGGCACACTAGATCAGCTAGTGATTGCGATTCGGTTAGGAGTCGCGATGGTTTTAAATCAATCCATTGATTTGCCATTTATTATTGATGATAGTTTCGTTCATTTTGATGAAGGACGTAAAAAACGGTTGCTTGATTATTTAAGTCAAGAACAGCGTCAAAGTTTTTATTTCACGACAGCACCTAAAGAGCGACTAACCGATTACCAAGTCATTGACTTAGAAGTCGAATAGTATCTTTTCAAGAAGTAGAAGTCATGATAAGATGGTACATTGATAGCGCGTGATGGGAGAGAAGTATAATGGAAGGAAAAGATGAGCAAAGAATACATGAAGCGTATGAAGAAACCATTGATAAATTTATTCAAATGATTGCGAAAAACATGAGTCTTTATGGTATTACACCCTCAATTGGACGGTTATATGGGAAGATTTATTTCAATGATGCACCGATGACATTAGATGATATGCGTGAAGCACTTGAAATGAGCAAAACCAGTATGTCAACAGGTGTAAGAGCGTTAACAGAGATGAAAATGGTAGAACCGGCGTTTAAAAAAGGCGTTAGAAAAGATTTGTACAAGTCCGAGGAAAACTGGTATAAATCTTTTACAACACTGTTTGGTAATCGTTGGCGCCATTACACAGAGACAAATATTGAAGAAGCTGATGAAGCAGTTGAAGCGTTACTTAAAATTAAAGAACAAACAACGGATGACGTATTTATTGAAAGAATTGAACATGATATTGAGCGACTAAGCTATGCGAAAAATTATTATAAGTGGCTGATGCGTTTTATTCAGGTCGTCGAATCAGGAGAAATATTTGATTATATTCCAAAAGAAGAACAGTCGGAGTGACTGTTCTTCTTTTTATGAAATATTAACGAGTGATTAAAAAGTAGAATTAAATGCTTGCTACTCTCGGTAGTAGGCCATTTCTTCATTTTCATATCGACTATCAAAGTAATCGACAAGGTGGATTAAGTACCCTTCCGCTGTTTGAGGCGCTCTGACAGCAGACCCCCACTCAGGTAGGCCGTGGTGACATAAGATGCAGTGATTGATTTGATGAATATGTGATAAGGGTAAAGGTGTTTTTAATTGACCAAGCATCTGTTGTAGTAGCATGACACCATAAGGAATGTGACCGACTAAGACACCTATAGGATCCATTTCTATTCCGCCTTGTGCGCGGGAATCTAGTTCTTTTTTATCTGCGTGGGGATAAAGAAAATCAAACGCTTGATAACTTTTTCCTGCATAATCATATTCTAATAATTTACCTAAGTCATGATAAAGAATAGACGTATATAAAGTGTTAAAGTTTATTGACGCTTGATCAAGACTCACTAATTGATTCAACATTTTATATAAATGATCAAGTGTATCTTGCCAAACAGGACGTTTTCGTTCTGTTTTTTCTTTTTTTGCCTCCGCATAAACTTCGTGCTTATATACTTTTTCAACAACCGCAATGAGATAAAGTAAGGCTTCGACAGGTCCTTTTTCGTGGTGTTGGATATAGTAAGTAAACCGCATTAAACCCGTCGTATGTTTAATCAGCCCGCCAATGTAGTTATGGTGAAACCCTTTAGCGGCAGGGGCGAGTAAAAAATCATCCCAAAAATAACGTAATGTTTCAAGGGCAAGTGTCTTGTATCGCTCATTTAACGTTGTTAAATAGAAAACGAGTTCTTCTGCAATCTCTTTTAAATCAAGTTTAGGAAAAGGGAGCAAGGTAAATGGTTCGATAGCTTGCTCCACTGGGGCAAGGTGGTTAATAGTCAAAGATTTATTTTGATTGTATTCATCAACGACTGCTGTGACATCAAAGACACGATGTTTTTCTAGTAATGGAAGCGTTTGTTTGATAGCCCCTTGATTATCCCACATTTTTGCCCGGTACATCCCATTTTGATTACTAAAGGTGAGAGTAAGATACTCTTTATTTGTTTTTGTTAGTCTCACGTCGTAATCGTTAAGTAATAAGCGTTCATGAACTTTTGCGCCAGCTTCAAAATGATCAAGAATGAAGGTTGCTTCAGCATCTTTTATTTCAGGGAAGGTTAAAGATTGAATGATATTACCTACTTCGTCATTAAGATCAATTGAATAAGCAATTTTTGAATAGAAATAGTCAATCGTACGTGTCATAGAGTCACTTCCTTTTATATATCGTTATGTTCATCTTATCAGAATTGTTTTGGGTATGCCATAGAGTATGACATTTGATATCATCAGTCAAATTTTAATTCTGTAAGAAAGATAGATAATTAGAACCTAACCACGATGACTCAATATAAAAGAAAAACACTTACAGAGAGAGATCTCTGTAAGTGTCTGTAGTAAAAAAGAGTAATTATTCGGCTGATTCATCCGTTGTATCGTCTGTCTCTTCGGTGTCAGCATCAGCATCTTCTTCAATATCTAAATCTTCTTCTAAGTCAGCTGCAGGATCTTCAAAGACAAAAGTATCTTCAAACTCTTCGATTTTTACATCGATATCTGCATCTTTAAGTAATTGCATGATTTTTTCTTGCGCTTGAGTAGAATCAACTTTTGTTGTCGCAATTTCTGACTCTAATTGTTCGCGTACATCTTCTAATGCTTCCACATCACTTTCAACTGGACGCTTATCCGTTACGTAGATGATGTGATAACCATATTCAGATTGAACAGGTTCACTGATATCACCAATTTCTAATTCGTAAGCTTTGTCCTCAAATGCAGGTACCATTTGACCACGTGAGAAGTAACCAACAGAACCGCCTTCAGCAGCAGAACCAGAATCGGTTGAATATTCTTCAGCTAAGGCAGCAAAGTCTTCACCACTTGTGGCACGTTCGTATAATTCATTAGCTAATTCTTCATCTTCAACTAAGATATGAGAAGCTTGTACTTCATTAATCATACGGTTGTATTGTGTTTCAATTTCCTCATCTGTTACTTCTACACCATCAGCAAGTGCTTTTTGTTGAAGCATTTGCATCCGTAATTGTTCTTCAAAAGCAGCTTCAGAGGCAATACCTTGTTGTTGAAGTAACATTTCAAACATGTCACCATATTGTTCACGGTACATATTCATTTGATCTTCAATGGCAGACTCATCAATCTCATATTTTGATTCTAAAATTGTCTTTAGTACCATATTTTGAAGAACGCTCTCACCGGCAGTTGCTTTTAATTCTTCGTAAAAAGCATCCTTTGTAATATTACCTTCGTTTGTTTCAACGACTACCTCAGCGTCATCTCCAGAACAAGCGCTAAGTCCGATGAGACTTGCCGTAATTGTGGCAACCATAACTAACTTTTTCATTAAACACACTCCTACTTTAAATTATAAGACGTTCTGTCTTGTTTTTGTTTACCTTAGTTAATATATCATATTTTTGTCTTAAAAAAGAGGTGGAATCGTAAATTCCTCTATTTTTACATATTTTTTTCACGATTGTGTAAACGTGACCAAAGACTTCTACTATTAAACTTTCTGCTATCAAATGCTCTTGCGAGCTGTTTGACATGTGAAGGATCACTTGTTTTAGCTAGAAAAGAAGCTATCTAACACAGTAAGGTTAGACAACTTCTTAATTTTCAAGATATACGATCGTCATCATTGATTTCTTGACAGGTTGTTTTTAACTGGATAAAAGCTTTCTCAAGATGTTTGTGAAAAATGAGCATCTGTTTGACTTTTGTTTCAATTAACTCACCTTGAGGTCTGTCTGAAATTTTTTTCTCTATAGAAGATAAACTTTGTTTTTGCATCGATGTGTGACTTAACCATTTATCAAGATAATAATGCATAAACCGCTGAAATAAATCATCGGTTGTCGTATATAAATCTTTTCTTACACCTTTTTTCCATACTTGATTAACTAAATTTAAATCAGATAAATTTCTTATCCCAGTATTAACAGATGTTTTGCTTTTACCTGTTGTTTGGCTCATTTCATCAAGTGTCATCGGTTGATGGTTTAGAAAAAGGATCGTAAACAGTCTAGAATCGCTCGGAGAGAGATCAAAAAGCTCGAGTGTTTTTGAAAACTCATTAATGACATCATCAGTTAAATAAGATTCAGGCTGCATATGTGAGCTCCTTTCTATTGTAAGAATAAATTAAACCTAATATAAGCTTACATAAATTTCAAAGATAATGGAAATGATAAATTGGATAGTATTACGGAGTATTATGGAGTATTTCTAAGTAAAAGTTTTAATTTGTTTGTACAGTTTAAACTGTATGTAAAATATATTCGAATACTACGGTTTTTGCCGGTTGAACTATTGACTCATTCTAAGGTAAGCTATTAGAGTACTGTATTACGGCAAAAAACATCTAATCCGTTTAAAAGCTGTGTTAACGGGAATTGAAAAGTGAATGTATGAGTATTGACTCATGAGCTTTGTAATTATAAAAGAGGGGTGAGGTTATGCCAGTTATTGAGGTTAAAGGTCTATCGAAAGTTTTTGGTAAGAATGTTAAAGACTCTTTAAAGTTACTGGATGAAGGTAAGAAAAAAGAAGAAATTCTCCAAGCAACAGGTGATACTGTCGGTGTGAATCGTGCGTCATTTGAAGTTAATCAAGGAGAAGTATTTGTTATTATGGGACTTTCAGGAAGTGGTAAATCCACATTGATCCGTTTGATTAATCGTTTGATTGAACCTACTGAAGGTAGCGTAATGGTTGATGGAGAAGATCTAGCACAAATGGATAAAGAGAATCTTCGTCGTGTCCGTCGTGAAAAATTAAGTATGGTATTCCAAAACTTTGGTTTATTCCCATTCCGTACAATCTTAGAAAATGCGGAATACGGTCTAGAAGTACAAGGAATTCCAAAAGAAGAGCGGGCAGAAAAAGCGAAAAGTGCACTTGAAATGGTTGGTTTAGGTAGTTATGTTGATCAATATCCTAATCAATTATCAGGTGGGATGCAACAACGTGTTGGTTTAGCACGAGCATTAGCCAATGATCCAGAAATACTCTTAATGGATGAAGCTTTCTCAGCACTTGATCCATTAATTAGAAAAGATATGCAAGATGAATTGTTAGAATTACAAGACTCCATGCATAAAACGATTATCTTTATCACACACGATTTAGATGAAGCGTTACGTATTGGTGACCGCATTGCTCTTATGAAAGACGGTTCTATTGTACAAATTGGTACACCAGAAGATATTCTGACAAACCCAGCGAATGAGTATGTAGAGCGTTTCGTAGAAGATGTTGATCGTTCAAAAGTCTTAACCGCAGCACATATTATGCACCGTCCTGAAACAGTGAATATTGATAAGCATGGTCCGCGTGTGGCCTTAGAGCGTATGCGTGAGGAAGGGTTATCAAGTATTTATGTTGTTGACGGTCATCGTAACCTTAAAGGTTATGTGACGGCTGACGACGCATCTGATGCGCGTAAGAAAGAAATTAAAGATCTTAATGAAATTTTACGTACGGATGTACCAAAAGTACCACTTGATAAGCCCATGCAAGAAATTATTGAAATTATTTATGACACACCTGTACCAATCGCAGTTGTTGATGGTGAGAAGTTAAAAGGGATCATTATTAGAGGGTCATTCCTTGCGGCACTTGCAGGTGAAGGAGAGGTGAAGTCTAATGTTTGATTTTATTCCAGAAATTCCAGTAGCTGATTGGGTTGATGATTTAACTGAGTGGATTGTAGAAACATTTGCATTTATTTTTGATCCACTTAAGAATGAGTTCGGTGACTTTATAGAATGGATTGCTGATTTACTTGGAGCTATTCCACCGATTATTATTATGGTGCTCGTCGTTGTTGGTGCGTTCTTTATCACAGGGAAAAAGTTCGGTTTAGCTGCTTTCTCTCTTGTCGGTTTAATCTTCATTGAAAACCAAGGCTTATGGACAGAGCTTATGTCAACATTCACACTTGTCTTAATGGCTAGTTTACTCTCTGTCATTGTTGGTGTACCTGTTGGTATTTTAATGTCTAAAAGTAAAGTCGCAGAAGCTATTATCTTACCAATTCTTGACTTCATGCAAACAATGCCAGCATTTGTCTATTTGATTCCTGCCGTTGCTTTCTTCAGTATCGGTATGGTACCGGGGATCTTTGCCTCACTCATCTTTGCGACACCACCAACTGTTCGTTTTACGAACTTAGGTATTCGCCAAGTGTCGACAGAACTTAAAGAGGCAGCTGAAGCATTTGGTTCAACCGGTGCTCAAAAGTTGTTTAAATTAGAACTTCCTATGGCAAAGGGAACGATCATGGCTGGTATTAACCAAACGGTTATGTTAGCCTTGTCTATGGTTGTTATTGCATCAATGATTGGAGCACCTGGTTTGGGTAACCCGGTAGTATCAGCCTACAACGTGCACAGGCTGGTGCTGGTTTTGTAGCCGGTATTTCCATCGTTATTTTAGCGATTATCATGGACCGTTACACTCAAAGTATTTACAAGAAGAAATAAGTAAACAATTTAAGTTTTGTATAGAGTTATGAATAAGTGAGTTGACATCCGCAAGGATCTCATTCACTTGAATAGAGTTAATAACTTTTTCAGTGTGACTGGAAAGTTGTTATAGATAAAAATTAAAAGGAGGACGATTGAATGTTTAAAAAGTCATGGAAACATGTTGGTTTAATGTTAGTTTTAGCTTTAACACTTGTACTTGCTGCATGTGGTGAAGAGGATAGTGCTGGTGATGATACAGCAAATGAAGGTGAAGGTAATTTAGGTAACAAGGAAATTGAATTAGTCTATGTAGAATGGGATTCAGAAATTGCCTCTACAAACGTTATTGCTCAGGTATTAGAAGAAAAGGGTTATGACGTCAATATTCGCGGTATTGATAATGCGATTATGTGGGAAGCTGTAGCTAATGGTGATGCTGACGGTATGGTAGCGGCATGGTTACCAGCAACTCATGGTGATCTTTATGAACAACATAAAGATAATATGGTAGGATTAGGGCCAAACTTAGAAGGCGCTAAAATCGGTCTTGTCGTTCCAACTTATATGGAAGATGTTAATTCAATTGCTGATTTAGCAGATTACACAGATGAATTTGGTGGCGAAATTACTGGTATTGAACCAGGTGCTGGTGTTGTACAAGCAGCTGAACAATCTTTAGAAGATTATAGTTTAGCTGATTGGACAGTTGCAACGTCATCAAGTGGTGCAATGACAACTGTTTTAGGTCAAAAATATGATAATGAAGAAGCGGTTGTTGTCACTGGTTGGACGCCACACTGGAAGTTCGCTTCATATGACCTCAAATATTTAGAAGATCCTGAAGGTTCATTTGGTGGTGCTGAAACGATTGAAACATTCGTACGCGAAGGTTTTGAAGCAGATAGCCCAGCAGCATATGAAGTACTTGATAACTTCTTCTGGGAGCCAGCTGATATGGAGACAGTCATGTTAGAAATGTCAGAAGGTACTGATCCTGAAGATGCTGCAGCAAACTGGATTGAAAATAACCGTGATAAAGTTGATGCATGGTTAGAAACTTCTGCAGAATAATAAAAATCAAGTGATATATTATCATAGTTAGTAACAAGGTACGCTTACATCTTTATGTGGGCGTACCTTGTTTGTGTGCGTATTAAAAAGACGATAGCAATTATTATAATCACTATCGTCAAGTTAGGTTGTATAATATTAAGAGAGTTGTGTTTCTTGTTCGAGTTCTTGTAGGCGTGCTTCAATTTCTTTAAGGTAATGTTCGATATTGTCTTGATGTGGCTTAATCGTTTGTTGCCACTGCTCAATCGACCTTTCATGTCTTTTGATAAATCTTTAATCAGTTCGGCACCTTCTTTTGATGTCGCAATAATCTGGTCAGATAACAACTTGCCGTTTACTTTCGCTTTTTCAATAGCTTCTTTTACTTCGTTTGCTTGTGATTTAAAATGCTCACGTGTATCTTTTCCTGAACGCGGTGCGTTAAGTAGTGTGACACCAGCACCTACAGCACTCCCGACCACTAGACCTAACGCTAATGATTTAGCTTTCATTCATCCCACTCCTTTTTTCTTATCTTCTTATTATCTTCTCGTAATTTGTCTAAGTCAAACCTAAAAAACACAAAAAACTTTGAAAAAAGCTAAAATAAATCCCCTTAACATTAAATGCTAAAGGGATTAATGTGTGCATGTTTAACTACTCTAAGCAAATGACATTTGTGACCGTTGTAAGATTGATTTAACAATCGGGTACAGAATAATCGTAAAAACGACATTAAACAATGTAGCAGGTAAGACGACCGCTACAAATAGTGCGATAAATGACCCGGGCATTTGACCAATGACGAAAAGGGCCATCGCTAGAAAAACTGAACCACTTACAATTGTGCCAAGTGCGGCTAATATGGGGCGATAATTTTTTTGTCTAGTTGTTTAGGTACTAACATGAATAAGCCAAAGAATACAAATGCCGTAATAGGTTTTTCAACTAAATTTGAAATCTGACCACCTGGGACAGTCGTTGTTAAGGCTGAAATAACTCCAGTTGCAATACTAAGCACAAGGACATAATTCGCTTTAGGGAAAATCAGAATACCTAAGAACATCATGGGTAACATAATGTCTGGCTTCATTCCAAATAATATGGGTGGTGCAATAATATGAAGCACAGCCCCAATCCCCATAAATAATGCGAGTAATACTAAATCTTTTGTCTTCATCCTAATCTCTCCTCTTCTAAGCTAAACTGTCGTATTCCATTTGTGTCCTCATGACCAAATGCGAATAGTTTTACCCATTATAACATATGCTAGTAGAATGTAAAGTCTAAATATTCTCACTAATTGTCTGAGCGATGGCTGAACGCTCGTCATTTGTGTAATCATCATTATGTGTGATCCACTTCGCATCAAATCCATCGGATTCATCATAACGCGGAATCAAGTGGATATGTAAGTGGAAGACTGATTGCCCGGCAAATTCGCCCGTGTTACTTAAAACGTTCATCCCGATGGGGTTAAAGGCTTTCTCAATTGCACGTGCTACTTTCGGTACACGCGCGAATAATGTGCTTGCCACGTCTTCTTTTGTTTCATAAATGTTTTTTACGTGTGTCTTTGGTACAATGAGTGTGTGGCCTTTTGTTACTTGACTAATATCAAGAAAGGCAAAGACGTCTTCATCTTCGTAAACTTTTGCTGACGGGATCTCACCGTCAATAATTTTACAAAAAATACAGTTTGGATCATGTGTCATAGACTGTCACTCCTTTTTTATTTTAGTGTATCATGATTAATTAAGGAAAAGCAAAGAAGAAAGAGGAAGCAGATGAAAGGGAGGAAAAATGCGTGTCTGATTTATTACATATTGACCACTTGATAGGTGGTTATACCAAAAAATGTGTTGAACGATGTGTCATTTAAAGTAAATAAAGGTGAGCTAGTAGGGCTCATTGGGTTAAACGGTGCGGGTAAGAGTACAACGATTAAACACATTATTGGTTTGATGGAACCAAGAAAAGGTAAGGTAGCGCTAGGAAATGTCACGCTACAAGAAGATGAAGAAAAGTATCGTAAAGCCTTTACCTATATACCTGAAATGCCTTTACTATATGATGAATTAACCCTGAGGGAACATTTGAAATTAACGGCTATGGCTTATGGGCTGGATGAGCAAACATTTAATGAGCGAGTATCCCCTCTATTAAAAGCCTTTCGCTTGGAACGTGAAATCGATTGGTTTCCGATTCACTTTTCTAAAGGAATGAAACAAAAAGTGATGATTCTTTGTGCCTTCTTAGTGGAACCGGATCTTTATATTGTTGATGAACCATTTGTTGGCTTAGATCCACTTGCTATTCAAGCTTTTCTAGAGCTGATGGTCAAAGAAAAGGAGCGCGGTGCTGGTATTTTAATGTCGACGCATATCCTTGCCACAGCGGAACGTTACTGTGACCGGTTTATTATTCTTCATAACGGAGAGGTTAAAGCGGAAGGGACATTAAATGAATTACAAAATCAATTAAACATGCCGAATCAAACGCTTGATGATATTTACATCATGTTGACGAAAGAAGATGTTGTCAATGGATAGCCAGCAATTGTTTAAAGAGCGCTTTACTGCACACATAAAGCATGTGATGCGGTATGCACAGTATATATTAAATGGCCATATTGCGATTGCCTTATCTTTTTAGTCGTTGCTTTTGCGGTTATTTACCAACAGTTTTTATTAGACTTACCAGAAGCTTTTCCAGTTAGTTTAGTGATGAGTATATTATTTTCACTCGTGATTTTATATAACCCGATTCAAACATTTACTAAACAAGCAGACTTAGTCTTTTTACTGCCTGCGATTGAATCATTGAAAGGATTCTTTTATCGAGGACTTGTCTATAGTTTCTTTTTTCAAAGCTACCTGATGATTATGATTCTTGCTGCGCTTAGTCCTTTATATCATGCTCGATTCACATCAGGAAACTATCTGTTCATTATTTTTCTGTTTCTTATTTTTAAATTATGGCATTTTCTTATGCGTTGGGCTAGTTTACGGTTACGTGATCAAACATTTCTATTTTATACAAAAATGGGGTTGTTTATTGTTCAAACCTTTGTCTGGTACAGTTACTTTAAAAACTGGACAATGATGTTTATTATCGGTGTGATTGGTTTGTTTTTAATTCTCAGTTATCTGTTACATCGTGGATTTAATCATAGTTTGGCACTTGATCAATTAATTACGAATGATCAACATCGACTCGAGCGCTTTTATCGTTTAGCCAGTCTATTTACGGATGTAAGAGAATTGAGTACGCGAGTGAAAAAACGTCGATTGTTATCGCGGATGTTAACCTCACGTGTGATGCTTAAACAGAGTGAGACCTATACGTATCTTTACCGACTTACCTTTAGCCGAAGTGAGGATTACTTAGGTTTGTCTAGCCGTCTAGTCGTAATCGGTGGGATTGCTTTAGCTGCAATTGACCAACCTATATTAAGTTTTGGGGTGGGGGTATTATTTATCTACCTGATTGGGATTCAACTTCTACCACTTTTTTCGCATCACGATACGAAGTTGTGGCTTATGTTGTATCCTGTCAACAAACAAGAGAAGATGCGGACTTTTCTTCAACTGCTTACAGCGTTACTGAGTATTGTTGTACTTATGTTTACATCAACTTTAATGTTCCGGTTAACGGTACTTGATGGACTATTATTTCTAGTGCTCGCCAGTGTTTTCTCCTATGGATTTGTATGGATTTATGCGAAAAGCAAAGTGAGTGCTGTTAAGGGTTCTTAAGCAGCTTTTTTAAAAGGCGTATTTAAAACAGGGGATAGTATAGCGAAAAGGGTTATTGTTATGTTTTATTCTATCGCAAAAATTGAGTCTCATATTTGTATTTGTAAGGTAAATGTGCTATCCTAAAGCAGTGTGTGTGGTAGTCCAGTGCAGCTAGTTGTTTTCCATTGTAAATATATCGCTTGTATAAAGAAGATCTGTAATTAGATGAGGAAATAAGTTATGAAAATAACATTATAGTGAGGCAGTATTATATGTGGATGTGACAACTTGGTATGTCAATACAAAAATATACAACCATCGACAAAATACATCTATATACATATGTGGATATATTTAGGGTGATTAAAGGGGCTTCAGTCTTTCCAGATTAGAAGATCGAATAGGTTTACTATTAAATATTTTTAACAAGGAGAAAAAATGATGTCAAAAAAATTAGAAATGATTAGTAAAATAATAATTATCATCATTACATTGGTTGTTATTTCCAACTCAGTTAATTATACTTTTGCATCTTCTAGCCTAACACTTCCACCATTAAAACCTGAATCATTTCGAATCGGTTTAATAGACTCATCCATAGGTGATTCATCCGTTGGTACAGCATTATCGAAGGGAATAAGAGCAGGAGATCAATCAATACAAGAGTTAAGTTTAGAAACTAATAGTATTCCTGAAGATATTGACTCAGTATGGATATCTAAAAAGGATCTAATAAAAGCTAATGCTAAACATTTATTTAAAGAAGCGAAAAAGTATAAAAAACCTTTTTATATTTATGGTGATGGACTAAATATAAAAGAAGTCAGTGATGCTTTAGGAGCTGAAATTGATTTAGATGTCAGGTTTAGTTCAGGAGATAAAGAGAACGTTAACGAAACATCTAATCTTGATATGATGGGTTATAAATTTGAGAATGAAAAAATAATCCCCTCATTCATCTTGTCAATAAACACAGAGAAACAGCTAAATAAAGAAAAACAACAATATGATTTAGAAGGATTAAAAAAGCACGCAAGATATTACGACATTAAAATTAATCGAGAAAGACAACAAAAAACTTCATCCAATTTTCTCTCACCAACTGTTATTAATGCGGCTGGAATGAATGTAAATCTTCCCTCATCTTTTAAACAAGTGTATACTTGGGACGTAACAGTTTATAATTGGGTTGAAGTGAGTTCGGGTAATTATAAACGTGCCTCTACCTATCATGTTTATGAAGTTTATAAAGATGATACACCTAGTAACCCTGACTATAAAAGTTATGCAACTTTTCGATTGGATGCAGTACATTTAGATTCATTTCAAGAATTTCACTCTCGTAATGTGCTTTATGCACAAAATGGTGGAGTGATTACAAAAAATTATGAACCTGAAAATACATCATTTGATGGTAGCACAAGTATAAGTCTTGGTTGGCCAGTTTCGGCAAGTTTAACTTTTAACACCCAAGATCCTGTTGATATATACAATTCTTCAATTGATTGGCAAAATGATAAGCATTCTTTTTATGTCAATGATAATGAGTTGTTTGATACTAGGTTAAGACCAGGTGATGTATGGGTAGCAAATCTAGGTTATCATATACCTCAAAATGCGACTTGGCATGAGTGGGGTAATAAAATGTCCCATAAAAAAGAAGGCGTATGGAGCGGAGCAAATCCATCCGAGTATAAGAATAAATCTAAATCTTATTATAGGACTTCTGGAGATTATGTATATTGGCGGCTATCAAGGTAATCTAATAATATAAACGGTGATTGATAGAATGAGATAGCTAATGCTAAGTATGTGATCATCAATCATTTGAAATTTTAAAAAACTTAACCAACAATAATGCTGACTTTTTTATGTGTCATCATTATTGTTGGTTTTTTGTCTGCTAATTAAACGATGCGATAATAGCAAGGAAAGTGTTACTAGCAATTCTCATCGCTTGTTCATTAAAATCAAACTTTGGATGGTGATGGGGATAAAATGGACCGTCTGTTCTTGCGCCCGTGAAGAAAAAAGCGCCTGGTTTTTCTAATAAGTAATAACTAAAGTCTTCACCTGTCATCGATGGACGAGTGAAAGAAGCATCTGTTACACCTGGTATTTCTTTAGCAATATCAATGACACGCTTAGCTTCAGC